>NZ_JASCOM010000329.1:0-5735 GCF_029959925.1 Pseudomonas sp. PS02303 | reverse complement strand
TGAGGGCCGCTCCGCGGGCAAGCCTCGCTCCTACAGGTACATATGATGCCCTTGTAGGAGCGAGGCTTGCCCGCGAAGAACGATAACCCGGTCTATCGGTTTAGCTGGTAATCGGCCTGGCCTTCAAATGCCGCGCATACCAAGGCCGCTGCGGCACTTTGCGGAACAGGTCCGCCAGCTTTTTATCGTCTTCACCAAAGGTGATGCGCAACGCCAGTTTCATGGTTTCCGGGTCCATCTCGACCGACTTGCCCATCTGCAACCCCGGCGTCGTGCTGCAACCATGGGTGCTCGGCCCCAGCCACGGATCAGCCACCTCGACCCAGCGCCCCGGCGCAAACCACGCCACACCGTTGACCTCCAGCCGACTCACCTCCCCCGGATGAAAACGCTCGTGGGCGCGAAACCAGTCTTCCAGGCGATCGTCGATCCAGCCGTGAAAATGCCAGAACACCGGGTTCACGTGGGATGAAAACGGGTCGCCGAGGAAGTCGTTTTCCGGCGCATACCAGCGCGCGGAAAAGTCCGCCGGATCCCTCGCGAACGGCACCGGCTGGCCATTGGACGGATCACGCGGCACCGACGCCCAGCGCATGTGCAGCCAGTCGTGCAGCCCCAGTTCGACCTCTGAACCGAACTGCCCAAGGGTGAGTTTCGACAGATAACGCGGATCCCGATAGCGCGACTCCCAGACCTGGAAGTTGCTGTGATACGTCTCAGCGGTCTTGATGTCGCTGACCCATTGCGAATATTCGGCATCGTCGTCGGCCTGCCAGGTCGGTGGCAATGCGGTGCCGTCATGGTTGTCGCAGTAATTGGCGAAACCGATGCGATCCCGGGCCAGTTCCGGCTGCGGCAGTGGAAAATGCTGCCATGACGGCAAATCCTGCATCGAACGCGCCGTGCCCAGCATGTGCCGGTGCATGAAGAAGAAGTCCACGCCTGAACCGTTGCGATCCTTTCGCGCGCCACGGGCATCACGCTCCTTGTCCCGCGGGCCGGGCTGCCAGCCGATACCGCGCAGGGCGTTGCGCTTGTCTTCGGAGAGGGTGTGCCACTTGTCCCGGGAGGCATGCCAGAGCTGGTGAAACAGCCGATGTTCGGCGGACACCAGCCACGCCAGCAGCGGCGCGTTGAGACCGGTTCGCTCGCGAGCTTCGGGAAACACCCGCTTGACCGCGATGAAGCGATTGTCTTGCGCGGTCATCATCAACGGGCGATCGAGGTTCAACACCCGGCCACTGAGGGTGCCGCTGCCTGCGTTGCCGAAACCGGCCCAGACTTCGTCCAGCGACATGCTGAATTCGTAATCTGGCGTGCCGCTGGCGGCGGTGGCACTGACCAGCCGCCAGCTCAGCTCGGCCGGTTTGGCTTCTGCCAGATCGCCCAGCACCCGGTAGCGCGGCTCATCGCTGGAGCGTAAACGCTGGGCGGTGTCGAGGAATCCGATCAGGCCGCGACCTTTGTGGCCGACGTCGAGAAACACTTCCAGCCCGTCCCGTGGCAAGCCTTCGATACCGGCGTCACGCCCTTCGAAACGAATCTGCCAGACGCCACGCAAGGTGTTCGCCAACTGCTGGCCGGCGACATCCGCCACATCGAATGAAGCTTCGCCGGGGGTGATCGTCGGATCCGGTTTCGTCCATTCGCGATGCCCATAAAAAGCCGCAGGCACGGCGGCGCCGGTGAGCGCCAGGCCTGCCATGAACCATCGTCGAGAAATCGTCATTGCCCTACCTGTGTCAGCCATGAAGCAGGCTTTATCCAAGCTAGAACGTTTGTTGCCTGCAAAAATTTAAAAGCTTCGCGGGCGAGCCTCGCGCCTACAGGTCCTGCATTAACCCGTAGGAGCGAGGCTTGCCCGCGAAGAGGCCATCAGTCCCACTAAATTTCCAACCGGACCACTCGTTCTTCCCAGATAGCAAAGGCCCCTGCGCCCGCACCGGGGCGACGAACCTGACTGAGATGGCAATGACAAAACCACGTTCGAAAAAGGCTCTCTACATCGGCCTGCCGCTGGCCCTGGCGATCAGTGCCGGGGCAGGCTATGCGGCCTGGGATTACTGGTTCAAGGACAATCCAGGCTACCCGGCCAAGGTGATGAAACAGGCCGATGAGTTGCAAGAGCGCATCCTCTCGTTCGACAGCCACGTCACCGTACCGCTGGACTTCGGCACCGCCGGCAATGAAGCGGACAAGGACGGCACCGGGCAATTCGACCTGGTCAAGACCGGCCGCGGTCGCTTGTCCGGCGCGGCCCTGACGATTTTCGGCTGGCCGGAAATCTGGAACGGCGCCAACGCCCCGCATCGCCCCACCGCCGGCTTCGTCGACGAAGCCCGGTTCGAGCAGGAAACCCGCTACAAAATCATCAGCACGATGGTTCGCGACTTCCCCAACCAGGTTGCCATTGCCTACACCCCGGACGATTTCCGTCGCCTGCACGGCGAAGGCAAGTTCGCGATCTTCATGAGCATGCTCAACGCCTACCCGCTGGGCGACGACCTGACCGCGCTGGACACGTGGGCCGCTCGTGGCATGCGCATGTTCGGTTTCAGTTACGTGGGTAACAACGCCTGGGCGGATTCGTCCCGACCGCTGCCGTTCTTCAATGATTCGCGCGACGCCCTTGGGGGCCTGTCGGAGATCGGCAAACAAGCGGTGCATCGTCTCAACGATCTGGGCGTGATCATCGACGTGTCGCAGATGTCGACCAAAGCCCTGGAGCAAGTCGCCCAGTTGAGCCGCACGCCGATGGTCGCCTCGCACTCGGCACCGCGTGCCCTGGTGGACATCCCGCGCAACCTCAGCGACCAGGAAATGCAGCTGATCAAGAAAAGCGGCGGCGTGGTGCAGATTGTCGGCTTCCCGACCTACATCCGTCCGCTGAGCCAGGCCACCCAAGACAAACTCAACGCCCTGCGCGCACGCTTCGACCTGCAACCGCTGCAAGGCCTGGAGATGGCGCTGATGCCGGGCGACCCGGTGATCACCGTCTGGTCCGAACAACGTTTCGGCGAGTACGCCAGCCAGCTCTACGCCATCGTCGACGAAGAACCGAAAGCCACCCTCAAGGACTACGGCGACGCGATTGATTACGCGGTGAAAAAAATCGGTATCGACCACGTCGGCATCAGTTCCGATTTCAACGACGGCGGCGGTCTGGAGGGCTGGAAGGATGTCAGCGAAGCTCGCAACGTGACGGCCGAGCTGATCAGTCGCGGCTACAGCGAGGCCGATATCGCCAAGCTTTGGGGCGGGAATTTCCTACGGGTCTGGGACCAGGTGCAGAAGTCGTCCAGACCGGTGGCAAAAAACTGATGTTCTCTTTTGCAAAAGCGAACCGAGCTCATGACTAACCGCCGTTCATTCCTCAAGCAGGCCGGTATTCTCGCGGCTGGCCTGCCCCTGAGTGCTGCCGTGAATCTGCCGGCACTGGCTGCCAATCCACCGCCACTGTCCAAGGACAAATGGGCGCAATTGCGTTCATTGTTCGACCAGGATCCGGACTACCTGCACTTCGCCAATTTCCTGGTGACGTCCCACCCACGGCCGGTGCGTGAGGCGATTGAACGCCACCGCGCCAACCTCGACCGCAACCCGGGGCTGGCAATGGATTGGGACCTGGGCGAAACCGAAAAACGCGAGCACGCGGTGCGCGTCTGGGCCGGTCATTACCTCAAGGCCAAGCCTGAGCAAATCGCACTGACCGGCAGCACCACAGAAGGTCTGTCGCTGATCTACGGCGGCATCCATGTGCGCCCGGATCAGGAAATCCTCACCAGCGAGCACGAACACTACGCCACCAATTACGCCCTGGGTTATCGCCAGCAAAAGGACGGGGTCAAGGTGCGCAAGCTCAAGCTGTTCGAGAACAGCCACACCGTGTCGGCGGATGAGGTGCTGGGTTCGATTGCCAAAGGCATTCGCCCTGAGACCCGCGTGCTGGGAATGACCTGGGTGCAGTCCGGCAGCGGCGTGAAGCTGCCGATTGGTGAGATCGGCAAGCTGGTGGCGGAGCGCAATCGCAATCGTGAGGAAAAGGACCGCATCCTGTATGTGGTCGATGGCGTGCACGGTTTCGGCGTCGAAGAGCTCGACTTCCCAGACATGCACTGCGACTTTTTCATCGCTGGCACCCACAAATGGATGTTCGGCCCGCGCGGCACCGGGATCATCTGCGCCCGTTCGGCCGAGCTCAAGGATGTGACGCCGACGATTCCGACCTTCTCCGAAGCGACCACGTTCTCGACGATCATGACCCCCGGCGGTTATCACAGCTTCGAACATCGCTGGGCCCTGGACGAGGCGTTCAAGCTGCACCTGGAACTGGGCAAGGCCGAGGTCCAGGCGCGCATTCACGCCCTCAATACCTATGCGAAAAACCGGCTGTTGGAACACCCGCAGATTGAATTGGTCACGCCCAGGAGCCCGGACCTGTCGGCCGGGTTCACCTTCTTCCGGGTCAAGGACCGCGACTGCGAAAAAATCGCAGTCCAGTTGATGAAAAACCGCGTGGTTTGCGACTCGGTGGACCGCGACGTCGGCCCGGTGATCCGCATCGCACCCGGCCTGCTCAACACCGAAAACCAAATCGACCGCGTCATGGCCTTGCTGAGCAAAACCGTCTGATGCGGCCCCTTGTGGCGAGGGAGCTTGCTCCCGCTGGACTGCGCAGCAGTCCCTTTCTGTGGGGCCGCTTCGCTGCCCAGCGGGAGCAAGCGCCCTCGCCACAGAGACGCCAGTTTTCTTTAAATCGAGACGACAAATGAACCGAGATCTATTAACCGTGCCTCTCAAGGCCCTCGCCTTGTCCGCCCTCCTCGCCGGTCTGCTGCCAACCACCGCCCAGGCGGCCACCACCCCGCAACCCGGCAAAGTATTCAAGGACTGCCGCGATTGCCCGGAAATGGTCGTGCTGCCTGCCGGTACGTTCACCATGGGCACGCCGGACGATGAAGTCGGTCGCGAGCCCGACGAAAGCCCGATGCACGAGGTGACCTTCGCCAAACCCTTCGCCATGAGCCGCTTCCAGGTCACCGCCGGTGAATGGGACAGCTACGTGCGCGAGAGTGGCGTGACCATCGCCAATGGCGATACCCGACCGGGTCGCGAGTGCGTCGCCAGCAAACCGCGTTACCCGCAAGGCCCGCGTCAGCCGGCGGTGTGCATGAATTTCGATGACGTGAAGAACTACGTCGCCTGGCTCTCGAAGAAGACCGGGCAGAAGTACCACATGGTCAGCGAAGCTCAACGCGAATACGCCGCGCGCGGCGGCACCAAGGGTCCGTTCCCCTTCCCGTTCGATGAAGGCAAGGAATACAGCATCAGCCAACACGCCAACACCTACGGCCCGGCGGACGGTTACAGCTACAGCTCGCCGGTCGGCAGCTATGCACCGAATGCGTTCGGCCTGTACGACATGCACGGCAATGTCTACGAATGGGTCGAAGACTGCGAACACCCCAACTACGTCGGCGCGCCCACCGATGGCAGTGCCTGGGTAGAACCCAACTGCGAAGCGGTGCGCATTCGCGGCAACGACTGGGGTGAAGCGCCAGTGTTCTCCCGCTCCGGCAACCGCAACAGCCAGTACCCGCAAGAGCGTGGCGACTGGATAGGTTTCCGTATCGTGCGTGATCTCTAAACCATAATCCCGATCCTGTGGGAGCGAGCCTGCTCGCGAAGGCTGTTTAACAGTCGACATTGATGTCGGCTGACTCACCGCTTTCGCG
>NZ_JASCOM010000328.1:0-5741 GCF_029959925.1 Pseudomonas sp. PS02303 | reverse complement strand
AGGCTTGACCGCGAAGGCGTAGTGTCAGTCGACATCAATGTGAATGACAGTACGCCTTCGCGGGCAAGCCTCGCTCCTGCAAGGGGGCCGTGGTGTTTCGGTTATTGCTGCTGAACGGAGATAATCGGCGCCGGCATCGGCGTCGGCGAAACAAACACCTTCGCGTGCATTTGCTCACACCCACCGCCCCGGCGCATCCCGCGTACAGGGCAGGCATCCAGGTAATCCAGGCCCACCGCGAGTTTCAAATGCCGTTCCGGCCGGGCCAATTCGTTGGTCACATCGAAGCTGTACCAAGCGTCATCGAGCCAGGCTTCGGCCCAGGCGTGACTGGCCAGGTGTTCGCTATTCTCGCTGTACAAATACCCCGACACATAACGTGACGGAATGCCCAGGCTGCGGGCGCACGCGAGAAACGCGTGCGTGTGGTCCTGACAGACACCGGAACGCCCGGCGAAGGCCTGGGCGGCGCTGGTGTCCACTTCGGTGGAGCCCGGCGTGTAGGTCATGTGCGAATTGAGGCCATGCATCAAGTCGATCAACGCCGTGCGATCCCGGCGTTTTTTGCATTCCTTTTCCGCGAACGCACGCAGGGCTTCGTCGGCTTCGGTCAGGCGCGTGAAGCGCAGGAACGGCAGTGCCGACTGGCTTTCATGTTCGGCTTCGCGCAGCTCGTCGATGTCCACCTGGCCACGGGCGCCGATGATGATCGCCTCGTGGGGTTCGTCCATGGTCAGCACATGCAGGATGTTGCCGAACGGATCGAGTTGCGCGCGTACCGGGCGCGGCAGGTCGAGTTGCCAGCTGAGCACATGCTGACGCTCGCTGTCGTGGGGTGTCAGTCGCAGGTACTGGATGCTCGCCCGCACCTGATCTTCGTAGTGATAGGTGGTTTCGTGGCTAATGGAAAGTCTCATGCAGCCTCCAGGTAGGAACTGTGAATGGCGTTACCCAACTGGCGCACCAGCGGGATGAATTCGGTCAGCCAGGCGTGCAGGCCTTCGTCGAGAATTTCGTTGATCCCGGTGTAGCGCAGGCGCGCGTCCATCTCCGCCGCCAGACGTTGCGCGGGCCGGCCATTGGCCCCCGGCAACTGGGCAAGGATCTGGTCGATTTCTTCGGTGCAGGCACGCAGGGAACGTGGCACATCGGCGCGCAGCAACAGCAACTCGGCCACATGCCGGGCACCGGGCGCATCGCGGTAGATCTCGGTGTAGGCCTCGAAAGAGGACAGCGCCCGCAGCAATGCACTCCACTGGTAATACGCGTGAGCCGTGCCGTCGCTGACCGCTTCGGCCTGATCGCCGGCCATTTCGTAGCGGGCGTCGAGCAGGCGCAACGTGTTGTCGGCCCGTTCGATAAACGTCCCCAGGCGAATGAAGCGGAACGCATCGTTACGCATGATCGTGCCGTAGGACGCGCCACGGAACAGGTGGGAACGTTCCTTGATCCACTCGCAAAAACGGCTCATGCCGTAGCGACTCAGGCCTTGCTCGGCGATCCCGCGAATTTCCAGCCAGGTGGCGTTGATGTTTTCCCACATGTCGGCGGTGATTCGCCCACGCACCGCATGGGCACTGGCCCGCGCCGCGCCCAGGCAGCTGTAGATGCTCGCCGGGTTGGCCGCGTCCAGTGCGAAGAAATGCAGCAGCCGCTCGGCGTGCAAATCACCGTGGCGCTCCAGGTAATCGTCCAGGGTGCCGGTAATCAGCAGCGGCATGGCCAGTTCGTGCAGACCGTCACCGCGACCGTCCTGCGGCATCAGCGACAGCGAATAACTGATGTCGAGCATCCGTGCGAGGTTTTCCGCCCGCTCCAGGTAACGCGACATCCAATACAAATCCGAGGCAGTTCTACTTAACATGGCAGGCTTCCTTCAATCCTCGACCACCCAGGTGTCCTTGGTTCCGCCGCCCTGGGAAGAATTCACCACCAGAGAGCCTTCACGCAGGGCGACACGGGTCAAACCGCCGGGCACAACCCGGGTTTCGCGGCCAGACAATACAAACGGACGCAGGTCGATATGGCGTGGCGCAATGCCGTTTTCGACAAAGGTCGGACAGGTCGACAGGGACAACGTCGGTTGCGCGATATACGCATGAGGCTTGGCTTTGATTCGCGCGCGGAACGACTCGATTTCCGCCGCGGTCGCCGCCGGCCCCACCAGCATTCCGTAACCGCCGGAGCCCTGGGTTTCCTTGACCACCAGGTCTGGAAGATTGGCCAGCACGTGGGACAGTTCAGAAGGATTGCGACACTGGAACGTCGGCACGTTCTTCAGGATCGGCTCTTCGTCCAGGTAGAAACGGATCATGTCCGTGACAAACGGATACACCGATTTGTCGTCCGCGACCCCGGTGCCGATGGCATTCGCCAGCACCACGTTGCCGGTTCGGTAGGACGACAGCAGCCCTGGAACGCCGAGCATCGAATCCGGGTTGAACGCCAGCGGGTCGAGGAATGCATCGTCGAGGCGACGGTAAATCACGTCGACCGCCTTCGGCCCGTCCGTGGTGCGCATGAACACCTTGTCGTCGCGCACGAACAGGTCCGCGCCTTCCACCAGCTCCACGCCCATCTCTCGCGCCAAAAAGGCGTGCTCGAAAAACGCGCTGTTGAAGCGACCCGGCGTCAGCACCACCACGCTCGGATTATCGATCGGGCTGGAGCTTTTCAGAGTGTCGAGCAGCAGGTTCGGATAATGGTCGATCGGCGCGATGCGCTGAGCCGAGAACAACTCGGGAAACAGTCGCATCATCATCTTGCGGTCTTCGAGCATGTAGCTCACGCCGCTGGGTGTACGCAGGTTGTCTTCGAGCACGTAGTACGTGCCGTCGCCATCGCGCACCAGATCGACACCGGAAATGTGCGAATAGATATCGCGATGCAGATCGAGCCCTTGCATCGCCAGCTGGTATTGCTCGTTGGCCAGCACCTGCTCGGCCGGAATGATGCCGGCCTTGATGATGCGCTGCTCGTGGTAGAGGTCGGCGAGGAACATGTTCAACGCCTTGACCCGCTGGATACAGCCGCGCTCGACGATCCGCCATTCACTGGCGGGGATGCTGCGCGGGATGGTATCGAAGGGAATCAGGCGCTCTGTCCCCTGCTCATCACCGTAGAGCGTGAAGGTAATCCCGGCGCGATGAAATAACAGATCGGCCTCGCGTCGCCGTTGTGCCAAGAGCTCGTCAGGCGTCTCGGCCAGCCAACGGGCAAACTCCCGATAATGCGGGCGGACCTGGCCGCCGGCATCGTACATCTCATCAAAATAGGTGCGGATCATGCCGTACTCCTTGTCACCCGGACATCTAGGCATCGCAAGGCCCGTGCCATCGGCAGAAACGCTTTGTTATCAATCAGTTGGAGAATCACGCCGTTTGCACCGCACCAATCCTGTGCAGCAAACGCCCCACGCTGATCGCCCCCGCTTCATTGCAAGGCGACGTTGTCACCTATCACCAGCATAGTCAGAGTTGATTTCACTGCCCGGCCGGCGGTGCGGATAATCCGCGCATCCGCTGCAAAACCTGACCGAACTTCCCTTTAGCCGCCTGCTCAGGCGGTTTTTTTTGCCTCGGGATTCTTGTTTCAGGGTTTTGCCAAGGGGCGGATGCCACAAACGAAAACGGCCAACCCGAAGGTCAGCCGTTGCTGAGCGTTGTCACTGTTCATAACGTTATGCGAGACGCCCTCGTATTTCCTGCTTGACGCCCCACCCTTCGAGGATGCCGCCCAGAGGCTCAACCACCGCCTCGAAACCCTGTTCGAAATCGCCGATATCATCGTAGGTGGCGTACATGACTTTGCTCAGTTCGAGCGCCCATGCGCCGTCATCGCGCACACTGATTTGCGCGTTCAAGGATTCACCTTTGTATTGCCCTGCCGCCCTGCGTGCCCGCTCCTCGTCCGGGAAAATGGCGTAGAACTCGATGGGATGGAACCGTGAAAAATCGAAACCGCCTTCTTTCATGCGGCGCAACACGCTGCTGCTGATGTCTTCTTGATAGGCTGTGCTCATGAAACGTCCCCCTCAATCATGATGGATAGACTTTCCGTATTCCCGGCACGCGCAACCGATTGGTGCGAGCGATGCGGCAACCAGGTCGCCGGTGGGAAGCAAGCATGTAGCTGACAAGTCCAGACCTTAGCGATCCGTTCGCTGATCTCGATTGCAGAGTAGCCCCAAGACGGAGGCGCTGCCAAGGCCTGGATAAGAATGAGACAGGTGTTGTTCAGATTGGCGTGATGTCGAGGATTTGAATGCTGTTCTGCGCTTTGAGATTTTTTACGCTGGCATCAGCGGTTCGCCCTTCCAGATCATTCAGATCCAGTTCAGCGGCGACAGGAAGGAGCCGGCCTTTGATGAGTTTCGCGGCTTGCTCGTTATCCGGGCACTTGTCGCACTCAAAGACTTCATCGACTGTTTCACCGTGATCATCCACGAAAGTGATTTTCCACTTTTGCATCAGTGCCTCCTCGAACAAACCCGCAAATGGGCTTACATCCATCTGGACTTTTGGCCTGAGTGATCGTTCAAACGGATTACCGCATGCAGGTATGAAAAACATACAGGAACCTGCAGGAGCGAAGCTTTCGCGAGCAAGCTTCGCTCCTGCAAGGGGGTTATGCGTACATCTTCAGTTTAGTCGTTGCTTGGCTTGTTGATCGCTTGCAGCACGTATTGCGGCAAGGCGAAGGCGCCGATGTGGATTTCCGGGTTGTAGTAGCGGGTGATGATGCCGCTGCCGGCGAAACGCTGTTGCAGGGTTTCGCGGGACAACTTGCGATAGGCGGTGTTGGTCGCCCCCCAGGCAAAGGTCATCGAGCCGCCGATGTAGGTCGGCACCGCGGCCTGATAGAAGTGCCAGTCCGGGAACAGACTGCGCAGGCGACCCGCAGTGGTTTTGACTTCTTCGATCTGCATGAACGGCGTGCCGTTCTGCGTGACCAGGATGCCACCCTCGTTCAGGCAGCGACGGCAGGCCTGGTAGAAGTTTTCGGAGAACAGCACTTCACCCGGACCGATCGGGTCAGTGGAATCGGAAATGATCACGTCGAATTTTTCGGTGGTGGTGGCGACGAAACGCATGCCGTCATCGATTACCAGGTTCAGGCGTGGATCATCGAACGCACCCTTGGAGTGGTTCGGCAGGAATTCCTTGCACATGTCGACCACGGTGCCGTCGATCTCGACCATGGTGATGTGCTCGATGCTGCGGTGCTTGGCCACTTCACGCAGCATGCCGCCGTCGCCGCCACCGATAATCAGTACACGTCTGGCGGCGCCATGCGCCAGGATCGGCACGTGGGTGAGCATCTCGTGGTAGATGAATTCGTCGGCCTCGGTGGTCTGGATCACGCCGTCCAGCGCCATGACCCGGCCCATGCGCGGGTTCTCGAAAATCACCAGGTGCTGGTGTTCGGTGCGCACTTCGTGCAGCAGTTTTTCCATGCGAAAACGCTGGCCGTAGCCTTCGTAGAGGGTTTCCAGGTATTCGCTGGTGGTGATGTTGCTCATGGGAAGTGCTCCGATGAATGCGGTGGCAACGGACGGTTACCCGCCCATGATGGCCAATCGATCGGCTCGATTAACCGGGAAAGGCGCGCATTCTACGTTGCGGAAGATGACAGGTCGAACCTTCTGACGCCCACATACCTGTAGGAGCGAGGCTTGCCCGCGAAGAACGATAACTCGGTCTCTCTGTTAAACCGTTTAATCGTTTTTCGCGGGCAAGCCT
>NZ_JASCOM010000327.1:0-5841 GCF_029959925.1 Pseudomonas sp. PS02303 | reverse complement strand
ACCTGTCACATATACGTTCGATTATGTGACAGTGTGAGCCAGAAAGTTCTCGCCGTCAAAAACTGTCACTTAACCCGTCATTTAGTCTAAGACCTGCAAACGGCCATTCAGGCTCGTAATGTGACAAAAACTCCGGCGGGATGCCCTCCTTGGTGAACGTGGCGCGCAAACGTTCCAGGGATTCGGGGTCGCGTCGCCCGTAGGACGCCAGTGTGAACAGCAAGCGGGCCGTCTCCGGGTTGTGTCGCGCTTCAATGATGGCCTCATCGATGGCCTGGGCTGCTCGTTGCCAGTGGTTGATGGGTTCCGGCTTCGGCACCTTCGCCGGCAGGCCGTTGGTGAAACCAGTGTGCGGCTCCGTCTGAAACAGCGCGGCCTGTTCCCCGCGCGGGATCAGCGCCTTTGACTCGATCAGCGTGATGGCGGTGGCCGCCGCCTCCAGCATCTGCCACTGCACCGCCGGGGCCAGAATCTCGTAGGGACGCCACAGACTCTGCCCGGCGCGCAGCGGATGGCCGCAGCGCTCCCAGACATGGCGGATGCTCGCCGAGCAACTGCCGCAGTGCGAGAGCGGCGTGTTCAGCTCATCAAGCAGGGTGCGCAGCAGCCGGAACCACAAGCCGGCGTGGACACGCCGACGCGGCAGCTCCACAAAACCCGTCGTCAGCGCCTGCCAGGTGCGCCGGTCCATGCAGGCGATTGCGTCATCGGCAGGGCGCGGCGCAGCATCGGCGATTTCCCACTGAAGATACCGGCCGGGCATGCCCCAGTAGGACTCCAGCCAGCAGCCATGCTGCGGGCAGCTCAGCATCAAGGGGAGCTGCCAGACGAGTAGCACAGCTTGATTCGTTGGATCGTTCAGACACTGCGGACACGCCCGGCGAATCGTCTGGCTCGGTAGCCAGGCACGCCAGCGAGTGATGGACCGCACCTTGCGGGTGCGCTTGGGCAGGAGCACCGCGCATTGGAATGTATAGGTTTCCAAGGCTGCTGGTACCGAATCGTCGAGACTGTCGAGCAGCCACGGCACCCAGCCTGCAAGACTCATGCTGCGCAACCGCTCCAGCTCGACGCCACTGCGCTGGCAGAGCGCCGTCAGCAACGACAAGGATGGTGCGGTATCCAGGTCATCAAGTTGGCTGTGACCAAGATCGTGGGCCAGCAGCTCGTGCACGTCCATCTGGTAGCAGGCGGCGACCCGGTTGAGCCATGAGGACAGGGCTTCGCCTTCCTTGGGTGCCGGATGCAGCGGCCAGCGCGGCGCGGACTTCACATCAGTTCCCGCTCGAACTGTCGCCGCCGCTCACTGGGGCCGATGTAGTCGGCCATGCTGAGCGTGCGGTGGTTGATCGCTTCCTCGCCACTCTCCACGGCGGCGACGGCCGCCGCCACCAGCAGATGTGCAAGCTCGCCGATGGTGCCTTCGCTCCGGGTGAGCAGGTAGCGGGCCATGTCCAGCGTGGCAATCGGGGATGGCCGCCGTAGCGGGAGTGACGCCGCGAAGCTGGCCAGCAGCGAGCAGCAGTCCTCATTGGCCTCCCACGGCGGCAGCAGCATCGGCTCGAAGCGGTTTTCCAACTGATCGTCCGAACGGATGGCCAGGTACGCCTCGCGCGTGCCGACCCCGACCAGGGGGATACGCAGCTCGTTGCCGAGGAAGCGCAGCAGGTTGAGGAACTCGCGCCGGTTAACGCTGTTGCCAGCCAGTACATTGTGCAGTTCGTCGATCACCAGCATGCGCACGCCGACCTTGCGCAGCAGGGCCAGCGCCAGTTGCTCCATTTCCGGCAGCCGTGGGCGCGGGCGCAGCGGCGCGCCCATCGCAGCCAGCAGCGCGACATAGAAGCGGATCACCGATGGCTCTGACGGCATCTGCACGACCAGCACCGGGATATGTTCTTGGTCAGCGTCGGTGCCGACCGGGTGCGCCCGCCGGAATTTCTCGACGATCATCGACTTGCCGTTGTTGGTGGGGCCGACCAGCAGCAGGTTTGGCATGCGTTGCTTGTTCGGCCACGCATACAGAGTTTCCAGCCGGTTCAGCGCCTCGACCGCGCGCGGGTAGCCGATCCAGCGGTCGGCGCGAATGCGCTGGATGCGCTCGTCTGCCGGCAGCCTGGCCAAACCCTGTGCCGCTGGCAGCAGGTGGGACAGGTCAATGACGGGATATTCGTCCACGGCTACCACTCCTCGATCTGATCGAACGGTTTGGCCGGCGGCAGGTTGTCTGCCTGCGGGTCAGCCATGTCCACATCCGGCGGTATGGGCTTGGCCGGTGGCTCCGACGTCTTGAGGTGCTGGCGGCGATCAGCGTCGCGCCGCGCCTTGCGCGTGGCCTTCTGGGCGGTGGTCACGATCTCGCGCATCTGCCCGATCATGCGGAACAGCGCCGACTCGTCCACCTGCTCGCGCCCGAGCTGACGCAATTTGGCCAGCGCCTGGCGTTGTTCCCAGAGGGTGACGGCCGGATGGGACAAGGTGCGGTAGTGGATCTCCAGATAGTGCTGACCTTCCGGTTCCAGTACCCAGATGCGGCTGATGTCGCGCGGATCGCGCCGGATCAGGAAGGCGGGCAAGCGCTCGCGCCGGGCAATCCACGGCTTGAGGGCGTCGGCGTAGTAGTGGATGTGGTCGATGACAAAGCCGGTGCGGGTCAGGGTGCGGCGGATCACCGGCAGGAAATCGACCAAAAACGCGGTGGGGCGGGTAACGACGGCCGGGACGCCAACGCGCTCCACGGCCTCGGCCCAGCGCGCGGCCGGCGGCTGGAGCAGGCCGTTGTGCACGGAGCCGTGATAGGTGCCTACCGCCAACGCGAGCCAGCGCTCCAGCTCGCGCAGCGTCAGGGTGGCCATCTTCTCGGAATCGTACTCGCCGCGCTGGCCGGGATTGGAGAAGGTCGTCCCCGGTAATTCGTCGTGGATCATCTGCATCGCCGTGCCGATGATCCGTTCCACGATGCCGCCGTAGTGCGGCTGGCCTGGTGGGCGATAGTCCAGCCGGATGCCATGCTGTTCGCAGCCACGGCGCAGCGCTTCGCTTTTGAACTCGGCCGCGTTGTCCAGATAGAGCAGCCTGGGCTTGCCGCTCATCGGCCAGTCCATTTCCACATTCAGCCCTTCCAGCCAGGGCCGCTTGTCGCAGGCGGCATGCGCGAGGCATAGGCCGACCGAGACGGCGGACGGCGCTTCCAGCGTGACCACCATGCCGAGTACGCAGCGCGTGAACACGTCGATGGCGAGGGTCAAATATGGGCGGCCAATCGGTTGCCGGTCGCGCTCGTCGACCACGATCAGGTCGATGACGGTGTGGTCGATCTGCACCTGTTCCAGCGGCATGGTGACTTCGGGCGGAATGCCACCCGCGCCTTGCAAGGGACGGGCAGCGTCCTGCCCGCCCCGGCTGCGGGCTATTTTCGCCGGGTGTAGTCCGGCAATCCGCTGGGCCACGGTGTTGCGCGCCGGCACCGGCAGCTTCTGGGTTTTGCACGCCTGCGCGACTTCGCGGTGGAACGCCGCCAGGCTGCGTTTCTGCTTGGTCAGGAAGCGCTTTTGCAGCAGCTCGCGGATGATGCGCTCGACCGGTTCCGGCAAGCGCCCCTTGCCTTTGCCGCCGCCGGATCGGCCGGGCGTCAGGTCTGTTACCAGGCCAGTACCCTGCCGGGCGCGACGGATCAGGACATATACCTGTCGCCGGGACAGGCCCAGCGCTTGGGCTGCCTCATCGGCGGCTTCATGCCCGACCACCTCAAGCGCTGCCAGTGGCCCGATGATTTCCGTCCGGTGCCGGGCTTGCGCCCATGCCTCGTCGGGCAGGGTGGCCACGCCTTGCGCGGCAATCGGTGGAGTGTCTGATGTCATGCCCAAACCTCGCTTTGGTGCACACGAGTATTGAGCATAGTCGAGATTGGTGCAGACGACTCCTGATATTGGGCTGTCAGGAGCCGTATGCACACCAGGCGTTACATCCAGTCAGATGGTGCGGTCGTCTTCTGAAAACGACAGACGACCTCATCTCAACCTGATGTCCAACAAACCTACGTTTGATAGACATCTTTCCGTGAGCTACAATGTGGCTCATTAATCTAGAGGATCAACCTATGTCCGCAAATGCTGTAGTCCGTGCGCGTATTGACGAGCACATCAAGGAAGAAGCAACCGTCGTGCTCGCAGCGATGGGACTAACCGTATCCGATGCCTTCCGTATCCTGTTGACTCGCGTCGCCCGCGAGAAAGCCTTGCCCTTCGAGCCATTGGTGCCGAACGCCACCACCATTGAGGCGATGAAGGAAGCCCGCCGTGGCGGCTTGAAGTCGTTCGCTACCGTCGAGGACTTGATGGCGGACCTGAATGCGGACGATTGAACAGACCGGCCGGTTCAAACGCGACTACAAGCGCGAAGCCAAAGGCCCGCATCGTCAGACGCTGGCGAGTGACTTCGTTGCTGTCATCACAGCCCTGGCGAATGACCAATCGCTGGTCGAGAAGCACCGCGACCATGCACTCACCGGCGACTGGAAAGATCACCGGGACTGCCACATCAAGCCCGACCTGGTACTGATTTACCGTAAGCCGGATGACGCCGTGCTGCAACTCGTGCGCCTCGGGTCGCATAGCGAGCTTGGCCTGTAAACGCCGGGCGATGCTCAGAACAACGAAAGGACCGCGGCATGACAATCAGCATCACCGCGACGAATGGGGCGACAGCAATGACGGCGGCCCGCCGCAACTGCGCACTGATCTGTTGAAGTTACATCAACCGGCAATGGCCGTGTTCAACGAAGGATCGCGCAGCCAAGTAGCCGATCTGTTCGAGTTCGCCGTTGATCTGGAAGACCAGGTGCACCGCCTGATGACCCCACCGGAACAAGTGTAAGAACTGGTGCTCTATCCAGAAAGCCTATCCTGAATGTTCTCGGAGACAACGACATCATGAGCCGCAGCCGCCGCAAAACGCCCATCGTGGGACACACAACCTGCCGCAGCGAGCGCAAGGACAAGAAGCTTTGGCATCAGCGCTGGCGAACCCGCGAACGTACCGCGCTGGCCGGTGCGTCGCCGGAAGCTCTAAGTGCCTATCTACCTCTGCTGGAAAACCAGGTCAGCAACGTCTGGTCGATGGGCAAGGATGGCCGCTCCTACTGGGCCATCAAGTGCCAGGCCGCCACGGCAGAGCGCATTGCCAGCCGCAAGGGACGCAATCCGCAAGAGCGTGCCTCCTTGAAAAAGCGGCTGTTGCGCAAGTGGATGAGCAAATGAACCTACCCACCATCGAGGCGCTGGCCAGCGCTTGGGTGCAGATCGCCGAGGAAGCAAAACTCCCAGCCCACTACGAGGGTACAGCAACGCCGGATACACATCGGGCCTGCGAGGTGATCCAGGAGCGGATTCGAGAACACATCGTCGCCACCAATGACATGCGCCTGTTCGGCCTGCTGCACCTACTGGGGCAGGCGTCGCTGCGCATGGAGCAAGTGTTGTGGCCGGAAGAATATGAACGGATGACCCGCGAGATCGGGGAAGCTCTCCGTGAGGCCGACGACCCCAACGCCAAGTCGTATACCCATGAAGAAGTCATGCAGGCGATGCAGGTGCGCATCGACCAAGCACGAGACAAGCCATGTTGATTGGCTGACAGAAATTTCGGCGGTTCCGGCTTACAACCTCAAACTGGTCAGTTGCAGTTAATGTGAGCCGGAGGCGATGGAATGCAAGCCGATGCGGCTGAATGCAAGCTCGCTCGCAATTAATCTGAGCCAGACGGCTCCGTCAGTCGCAGTTAATTTGAGCCGAAAATTGCGTTGATTGCGAGCACGGCTGTTTTCGATTGCAAGCCGCTACA
>NZ_JASCOM010000326.1:0-5862 GCF_029959925.1 Pseudomonas sp. PS02303 | reverse complement strand
GCCTCGCTCCTACCGGAAAAGTTTGCGAACGACTGTAGGAGCGAGGCTTGCCCGCGAAGGCATCGGAACGGCCGGCAGCTTAATCCCTGACGAAATCCGGTCAAGTACTCAAATAACGCCCGATCAAGGCAATCCCGCTCGCCAGCACCAACCAGGTCACCAGCCGCACGAACGCCTCGCGGGACAATCTCAGGGTCAATCGCCGCCCGACCCACAGCCCCACGGCCATGGCCGGCAATAGACACAGGGCCAATATCAATAAGGGTAGCTCGGCATAGACACCTGCGACGGCAAACAGGCTCAAGCGCACCACGGTGCTGCAACTGATCAGCGCACTCTGGGTCGCCCGTGCCGCCTCTTTCGGCAACCGGCTGTTCAAATAGATCGCATATAAAAAGCCGCCACTGCCAAACAGCGCCCCGAACAGCCCACCCACAGTGCCCATCGGCACGGCCCAACCGGCGGACAATTGCGTCGGCCGGGTTTTGACCCACAGGCTGTAAATCGCATAAGCGCTGATGAACAGCCCCATCAACAGCAATAACACATCGGATTTGAGGTTCAGCAGAAAGATCACCCCCAACGTGCAGCCCACCGCCATGCACGGCAGCAGCCGCAGCAACTCAGGCTTCGCCACATCCCGTCGCGAAGGCAGCAGATTGCCAAACGCTGCGACGAAATCCAGCAGCACCAGCAACGGCACGATCTTCGACAGCGGCATGAACAGAGTCAGAATCGGCCCCGCCACCAGCGCAGTGCCAAATCCGGCGATACCAAACACGATATAGGCCAGGGCAATGCCCAGCCCGATCACCAGCCAATCCGTGGCGCCGAATGGCCATGGGGTCAACAGCTCAAGCACACTCATTCCCTCGTCTTCCCTGAATCCCGGGGCTGACTTTACTCCTTATGGGAGCGCGCAGGCCCGCTCTCACAAGGGATTTGTGCGCACTCATGGAGATTGTTCGACGAATGCCTTTATCATGCGCCCCATGATTAAAGATCCCTTTGCAAGACTCGGCCTGGACCGTGAAGTCCTGACTGTCAGCCAGCTCAACGGCCGTGCGCGGGTGTTGCTCGAAGACGTGTTCAGCAACATCTGGGTCGAAGGCGAAATCTCCAACCTCGCCCGGCCGGCGTCCGGCCACGTGTATTTCACCCTCAAGGACAGCGGCGCCCAGGTTCGTTGCGCGCTGTTTCGGCAGAACGCAGCACGAGTTCGCCAGGCGCTGAAGGACGGCCTGGCGGTCAAGGTGCGCGGCAAGGTTTCGCTGTTCGAGGGGCGTGGCGACTATCAGCTGATCCTCGACACCGTGGAGCCGGCCGGTGACGGTGCGCTGCGTCTGGCGTTCGATGCACTGAAGGAAAAACTCAGCGCCGAAGGCCTGTTCAGCGCCGAGCGCAAAGTGCCGTTGCCGGCGCATCCGCAGCGCATCGGCATTATCAGTTCGCCGACTGGCGCGGTGATTCGCGACATCATCAGCGTCTTTCGCCGCCGCGCACCGCAGGTTCAACTGACTCTGATCCCGACCGCCGTACAGGGCCGCGAAGCGACTGCGCAAATCGTCCGCGCCCTGAAACTGGCGGACGCTCGCGGTTTTGATGCGCTGATCCTCGCCCGTGGCGGCGGTTCGCTGGAAGACCTCTGGTGTTTCAACGAAGAAGCCGTGGCCCGCGCCGTGGATGCGTGCGTGACGCCGATTGTCAGCGCCGTCGGCCACGAAACCGATGTCTCGATCAGTGACTTCGTCGCCGACGTCCGCGCCCCGACGCCCTCCGCCGCCGCCGAATTGCTCGCGCCGGATTCCAGCGACCTGGTGCGCCGGGTCGAAAGCCTGCACCGGCGCCTGGTGATGCGCATCCGCGACCGCTTGATGCGCGATCGGCTGCGCCTGGAAGGCATGTCCCGTCGCCTGCGTCACCCTGGCGAACGTCTGCGCCAACAAGCACAACGTCTGGACGACCTGGACATGCGCATGCGCCGCGCTTTCGAACGCAGCCTCAATACCCGTCGCGAACGCTTGATTCGTCTGGAAACCCGCCTCGCCGGGCAACACCCGGGACGGCAATTGGCAATGCTTCGTCAGCGCCTCGACAGCTTCGCCGAGCGCCTGCCGCGAGCCATGCGTGAAGGGCTCAAGTCCCGTCGCCTGCAACTGCAAAGTCAGGTGCAGACGCTGCAAGTGGTCAGCCCGCTGGCGACCCTGGCCCGTGGCTACAGCATTCTGCTGGATGAACGCGGCAACGCGATTCGCAGCGCCGAGCAAACCCATACCGGTCAGCGCCTGAAAGCCAAACTGGGCGAAGGCGAGCTGCACGTCCGGGTCGAAGACAATCACCTGACGCCTGTCACCCTTTCTTTACTGGATTGATCCATGCCGCGTTTTTTAGCTCCGCTGCTGTTGCTATGCCTGACCTTCAATGCCCACGCCGACAGCTACATCACCCGCCTGTTGAATAAACCGGTGCCGGGGGGCGTGGCCGTGGTGGACCTGGGTGCTTCTGCACAGGCGCCAAAAGCCAGCTACCAAGGCAAGTCGGTGCTGGTGGTCAAGGAACAGAACAATTGGCTGGCGATTGTCGGCGTGCCGTTGACGGTTAAACCGGGCACGCAGCAGGTCAGCAGCGGCGGTCGCACTCTGAGTTTCACGGTCGGCAACAAGAAGTATCCGGAACAGCACATCACCCTGAAGAACACGCAGCAGGTCAATCCGAACCCGGAGAACCTTAAGCGCATCGAAGGTGAACTGGCCGAGCAAATCGCCGCCTACCGCACGTTCAGTCCGAACACCCCGAGCAACCTGCTACTGGACAAACCGGTCAACGGGCCGCTGTCGAGCAAGTTCGGTGTGCGCCGGTTCTTTAATGGCGAAGAGCGCAATCCCCACTCGGGCCTGGATTTCGCCGTGGGCGCCGGCACACCGATCAAGACTCCGGCGGCGGGCAAGGTAATCCTGATCGGCAACTACTTCTTTAATGGCAATACGGTGTTCGTCGACCATGGGCAGGGCTTTATCAGCATGTTCTGCCATATGTCGAAGATTGACGTGAAGGTGGGGCAGCAACTGGCGCGCGGCGGTGTAGTCGGGAAAGTCGGCGCCACCGGGCGGGCGACCGGGCCGCACATGCACTGGAATGTCAGCCTGAATGATGCGCGGGTGGATCCGGCGATTTTTATTGGTGCTTTCCAGCCCTGAATCTTCTTTGAGGCGACTGGCCCATTCGCAATCAGGCTCGCGCTAGGGCCATCACTGCCGCCGCTTATTCAGCGTCCAGATCCTCAATACCATGGACCTTCCGGTCCGCCAGACAATTGCTGATCCATGTTTGAGTGTCTTGTGAGAAGCCAGCCAATTCTTCAGCCGTGATCAACTCGCGGGCACACAACGCCAGCAAGTGAGAACTGGCGTCATCGCGTGAGAACCTGAAAGCGCCAAATGCCCAATACAGCTCCTTTTGTCCGGCTTTGAGCAGCTCTTCGCTCGCTTCAATTCGATCATAAGGCGCTTGGCTTCTATCCAGCACCGTGCCCTCGACTTCGTCCATGATCCGGATACACATCCGCTCATGGGCCAACGGGCGCAACGCACTGTAAAGCTTCCAATCCGACTCGTTCATCGCTGACTCCTGCATTCCAGTCGTCTGGTTTAGGCTTTAAGAATAGCTGCCGTCGCCAAGACAAGGCTGCCAACTTTCAATTGCGCACCCTTCAAACCTCGCGCAAACATCAACACAATCACCCGGCCTGACCGCAATAAAATCTCGATAATCCCGACTATTCGAGTATTCCTCTCAATTTTTTTCGACTGCTTGCCATCCTCAATCACGGCGGTTAGGGTTGAAGGCATGAAAACCTCTCACACCCTCATTCAGCTTCGTCAGCACCGCAGCCTGTGCCTCGTCAGTGCACGACTGCCAGGCTGAATCGCGGTGCCTCGCCCCACGCTTTTCCCCAAGAACATTGATCCACCGGCAGGCCGCCTTTTTTCGGCCCACACAATAAGGATTTCCCGATGAGCATGCTCAAAGACCCGTCTTCGAAATACCGCGCGTTCCCGACCATCGACATCCCGGACCGCACCTGGCCATCGAAGACCATCACCGCAGCGCCGATCTGGTGCAGTTCCGACCTTCGTGACGGCAACCAGTCGCTGATCGAGCCAATGGACGCAGTCAAGAAGCTGCGTTTCTGGAAGACGTTGGTGCAAGTCGGTGTGAAAGAGATCGAAGCGTCGTTCCCGGCCGCGTCGCAAACCGACTTCGACTTCGTGCGTACCCTGATCGAAGGCAACCACATCCCGGACGACACCACCATTCAGGTGCTGACCCAGGGCCGTGAAGACCTGATCGAGCGCACTTTCGAATCCCTGCGCGGGGCGAAGAAAGCCATCGTTCACTTGTACAACGCGACCTCCCCGTCCTTCCGCCGCATTGTCTTCAACCAGGACAAGGAAGGTGTCAAGGCCATCGCCGTGAACGCCGCCAAGCTGTTCGTCAAATATGCCGCCCAGCAACCGGACACCCAGTGGACCTTCGAATACTCGCCGGAAACCTTCAGCGCGACCGAATTGGAGTTCGCCAAGGAAGTCTGCGACGCGGTCATCGAAGTCTGGAACCCGACGCCTGAGCACAAGGTGATCCTCAACCTGCCGGCCACCGTCGAATGCGCGACCCCGAACATCTATGCCGACCAGATCGAATGGTTCGGCCGTCACATCAACCGTCGTGACAGCGTGATCATCAGCCTGCACACCCACAACGACCGTGGTACGGGCGTTGCGGCCACCGAACTGGGCCTTATGGCCGGTGCTGACCGTGTCGAAGGCTGCCTGTTCGGTAACGGCGAGCGTACCGGTAACGTCGACCTCGTGACCGTCGCGTTGAACCTCTACACCCAGGGCATTCACCCTGAGCTGGACTTCTCCGACATCGACGGCGTGCGCAAAGTCGTTGAAGAATGCAACCAGATCCAGGTGCACCCACGTCACCCCTACGTCGGCGACCTGGTTCACACCGCGTTCTCCGGCTCCCACCAGGACGCGATCCGCAAGGGCTTTGCCCAGCAGAAACCGGACGCCTTGTGGGAAGTGCCGTACTTGCCGATCGACCCGGCCGATATCGGCCGCAGCTACGAGGCGGTGATCCGCGTCAACAGCCAGTCGGGCAAGGGCGGTATCGCCTACTTGCTGGAACAGGAATACGGCATCAGCTTGCCGCGTCGCATGCAGATCGAGTTCAGCCAGGTGGTACAGCGTGAAACCGATCGCCTCGGCCTGGAGATGACCGCCCAACAGATCCACGCCTTGCTGCACAGCGAGTATTTGCAGGCCAACACCCCGTATGCGCTGGTCAGCCATCGCCTGCAGGAAGAAAACGGTCACAGTGCCGTGGAAGTGGAAGTCTCGGGCAAAGGCCAGGGCGAAACCAACCTGCACTGGCGCGGCAAGGGCAACGGCGCGCTGGAAGCCTTGGTGGCCGGCCTGCCGATCCCGGTGGAAATCATGGACTACAACGAACACGCAATCGGCGCGGGCACCAATGCCAAGGCAGCGGCTTACATCGAACTGCGTGTGAACGGTGAACGTGCGGTGCATGGCGTCGGTATCGATGAAAACATCACCACCGCGAGCTTCAAGGCCCTGTTCAGCGCGCTGAACCGCTCCCTGAGCCAGCCGGAAGCGAAAGCGGCGTAAGCGTTCGCGGCAATGCAAAAGGCCCCGAGGTGAAAACCTCGGGGCCTTTTTGTTTGCCTGGCATTTTTAGGGTGCCTGTCATGGCCTCTTCGCGAGCAGGCTCACTCCCACAGGAGGCTTCGGGTGCACACAAAATCTCTATTCACGCGATCCACTGTGGGAGTGAGCC
>NZ_JASCOM010000325.1:0-5875 GCF_029959925.1 Pseudomonas sp. PS02303 | reverse complement strand
CCTCAACCCCCTCCCCCTGTCGCCGCCTGGGTTGCGGGCGACGGCGAGCACCCGGGCGCTTGCGCCGGCAAGCCTGGCTCCTACAGGGGCGTGGTGTTTATTTGCGGTTGAGCATCACCGGCAACTGCGCCACCAACTTGGCGTTATTCAGCGGTGCACGAATGAAGCCACGCTGTGTCCCGTCCGGCCCGATCACCGCGAGGTTGCCGCTGTGATCAACCGTGTAATTCGGCTTGCTGGTGTCTGCCGGAATGAACGGAATGCTCACCGCATTGGCCAGTTTCTGAATGTCTTCAATCGACGAAGGCGTCAGGCCTGTGAACTGCGGATCGAAGTAGCCCAGGTACTGCTTGAGCTGCTTGGGCGTGTCGCGGTTCGGGTCGACGCTGACCAGGATGATCTGCAACTTCGCCACAGCCTCTGGCGGCAGTTCACTTTTGATCTGGCGCAGCTGGGCGAGGGTGGTCGGGCAGATGTCGGGGCAGAAGGTGTAGCCGAAGAACAACAGTGACCATTTGTCTTTCAGCTCGTTGACCATCACCGGCTTGCCGTCCTGATCGGTCATCGTCACGTTTGGCAGGTTGCGGCTTTGCGGCAGCAAAATGATCCCGGCATCGATCAATGCCGTCGGATCGCCCTGGCCTTTTCCGGACAGCACTTTGTTGATGGTCAGGCCCAGAACCAGCGCGATCAGGGCGACGAGGATAAAGACGGTTTTCTGAGTTCGAGTCATAGGTTCAACAGTAAGTAGTGGTCTACGAGCAGCGCGATAAACAGCAGGAACAAGTAGTAGATAGAGTACTTGAAGGTGTTGATCGCCGCGTGCGGCCGAGTGCCACGGTACAGCACCACGGCCCATTGCAGAAACCTTGCGCCCAGTCCCAGGGCGCAAATCAGGTAAAGCATGCCGCTCATGTGGATCACGTAGGGCATCAGGCTGACCGCCAGCAGCGCGAAGGTATAAAGCAGGATGTGGACCTTGGTGTAATGCTCGCCATGGGTCACCGGCAACATCGGGATGTTGGCCTTGGCATATTCCTCTTTGCGGTGAATGGCCAGGGCCCAGAAGTGAGGCGGGGTCCAGGCGAAAATGATCAACACCAGCAACAAGGGTTCGGCGCTGACATGACCGGTGGCAGCGGTCCAACCGAGCAACGGCGGGGCAGCGCCGGCCAGGCCACCGATAACGATGTTCTGCGGCGTCGCGCGCTTCAGGAAACCGGTATAGATCACCGCATAACCGAGCAAGGACGCGAGGGTCAGCCAGGCCGTCAGCGCATTGGTGAAGGCCAGCAGTACGGCTTGCCCAAGCACCGCCAATACCAGGGCAAATGTCAGCGCCGCCGCAGGTGAAACGCGCCCTTCAGCCAAGGGACGTTTGTGGGTGCGCGCCATCACTGCATCGATACGCCGGTCCACCACATGATTCACCGCCGCCGCACCCCCGGCACACAACGCGATCCCCAGGTTGCCGAACACCAGCACCGTCCACGGCACCCCGGCGCGGGTCGCGAGGAACATGCCGACCAGCGAGGTGATGAGCATCAGCACCACCACTTTAGGCTTGGTCAGCTCCAGATAGTCACGCCAGATCGCCTGACTGTGACGTTCGCCGATCAGAGTCGCCATGGCATCTCTCCTTTTATTGTTATGGGCCCGGCTGAGTGTTTACGCGGGCTGAACCGCCAGCGTGCAAGGTTTTGCTGTTTGACCCGAACCAGGCTGGTTCGCGCGTGATAATTGACCAGCACCATCGTGAGCAACAGCGCTGCGCCCCCCGCGTTATGCGCGACCGCGACAGGCAGCGGCAGGTGGAACAAGACGTTGCTGATGCCGAGGGTGATTTGGGCCGCAAGGGCGATCAGCACCATTCCGGCCAAGCGCGTCATGCCAACCACTTTCAGTTGCCAGGCCAGCCCCAGCAGCACGAGCGTCACCAGCAACGCGCCGATGCGGTGAGTCAGATGGATCGCTGTGCGGGCATCACTGTCCAGTTGCCCTCCCAGGTAATTGGGGCCGATGTGTTGGGTCAGGTGAAAACCGTTGGCGAAATCAGCCGGTGGCAGCCATTGCCCATGGCAGGTCGGGAAGTCGATGCAAGCCACGGCTGCATAGTTGGAACTGACCCAGCCCCCGAGGGCGATTTGCAGGATTACCAGCAGCAACCCGGCCGTCGCCCAGTGCTGCAAACGCCGTGGCACGGTCAGCGCCGGCAGTACGCCGGACAGACGCAAGGTCAGCAAAAAAAGCAGGCTCAAGGTCGCAAAACCGCCGAGCAAATGCCCGGTCACCACCTGCGGCCAGAGCTTGAGCGTCACCGTCCACATGCCGAACGCCGCTTGGGCGATGACAACCACCAGCAGAAACAGCGGCAGCTTCACCGGTTGCCCCGGATGACGACGATGCACCCAGGCGCGACCGGCCAGCACTGAAATCAACAACCCGAGGGTGCCGGCGAAATAGCGGTGGATCATCTCGTTCCAGCCTTTGTGGGCTTCGACGGGTGCATCGGGAAAATGCAATTCGGCATGGGCTAGTTGGGCTTCGCTTTTCGGCACGCTGATAAAGCCGTAGCAACCCGGCCAGTCCGGGCAGCCGAGGCCGGCGTGGGTCAGGCGGGTGTAGGCGCCGAGCAACACCACAATCAGTGCCAGCAAGGTGGCAAACAGCGCGAGGCGAAATCCAGGTTTGGCCATGACGATGCCCTTATCCGATGTTCGACAGTTTCAGCAAATGACGCAGGTCGTTGAGCAGGTCCTTACCCTTCACCGTCGGGTCGTAGCGCAGCACCAGATTGCCGTGCGGGTCGATGATCCACAGTTGCGGTGCGGTTTTGCCTCCCGCTGTTTTGGTGAAAGTGGTCAGGTCCATTGGGTAGCGTTGCAGTTGCGGGTATTCGCGGGTCAGCTTGGCGTCGTAATCGGCCGCCAACGGTTGGGCCGCGGCCAGGGCGTGACTGGCACGCCCGGCATCGCGACCGAGGCCGATCTGGATCTGCCGCGCCAGATAAACCAGCTGCTGGCAGTCCACCGAACACTCCTTGGGCGCCGTGACCAGCAATTGCCAACGGTCCTCCTGCGCTTGCACGCCAAGGTCCGCGCGGGTCTGGCCGTTGCCGATCAGCTCGCCGTGATAACTGCGGCCTTCCGGCACCCAGAACTGCAACTTGTACATGCCCGTGGCGAGGATCATCGGACCGATCACCCCCAGCAGGATCAGCAATAACTGCAACCGGCCCTTGCGCCGACTCGCCGGCGTTTTCGCCTCAGACATGCTGGGTGGATTCATGGCCGCTCCCATGGTGTTTCTCCTTTGCGTTGTGCCAGCCGAGATAGAGATAAAGGCCGAACAGGGCGATCGACATGGCGAACCACTGCACGGCATAAGCGATATGTTTTTCCGGCCCCATGGCCACTACCGGCCAATCGGCCTGGTAGGACGCGGGGCCGGCTTCTGCGCGTAATTCGTAGGCAAAACCGTCACGGTCGAGCGCCGTCCACAGCTTGGCGGGTTCGACGGCAGTGATCAGTTGTGGCCAGGTGGCGGTGCTCGGGTCGGCGTGCAATTGGAAGGTGGCGCCGGGGGAGACGTAGACCCAGGCATCCAGGCTGAGGGCCTGAGTCGGTGTCGTGAACTGCGGCGGGGTACGCCGATCCGGCCACGGCAGCCAGCCGCGATTGACCAGCAACCAGAGCCCGGTCGCCTGGTCCTGAAACGGTTGCAGCAGTTCGACGCCGACCTTGCCGTCGCGCTGGCGGTTATCCAGCAGCAGGCTGTGTGCGGCATCGAACTGGCCGTGAATTTGAACCCGGCGAAAGGCTGGATCGTCGGTGTGTAGCAGCTCGGTGCTGGCCATCGGTTCAGCCGTGCGGCGCTCGGCGTAGCTGTGCAGCAGCGCGCTTTTCTCCGCGCCCCGGCTCAATTGCCAGAACCCCAGTGACACCAGCATGGGCAATAGAAGTGCGACCACCAGGGTCGGCACGATGCCCGGCCGGAAGCGCTTCATGGCGTCGCCAGAAAGTCGCTGGTTGCGATAGCTATACTCAAGTGCATCGCCTTTCCCCCGGAGTCCCACCATGCTCAAAGCAGCCATCGTCCTGATGCTGATTGCCACGGTTGTCAGCCTGTTCAGCGGCCTGTTTTTTCTGGTCAAGGACGACAGCAGCTCGAACCGCCTCGTCATTGCCTTGAGTGTTCGTGTTGCCCTGGCCGCTATCACCGTCGGCTTGATTGCCTGGGGTTTTTTCAGCGGCCAGTTGGTTTCTAGTGCGCCTTGGTAAAGCCTCAGAGCACGTAGACGAAAACGAACAGCCCGATCCACACCACGTCCACGAAGTGCCAATACCAACTCGCCGCTTCAAACGCGAACTGGTGCTCGTTATCGAAGTGCCCGCGCATGATCCGCATCAGCATCACAAACAGAATGATGGTGCCGATGGTCACGTGGGCGCCGTGGAACCCGGTGAGCATGAAGAACGTCGCGCCGTAGATGCCGGAACCCAGGGTCAGGCCCAGTTCGTGATAGGCGTGGATATATTCTTCGGCCTGAAAACCGAGGAACGCACAGCCGAGCAAGACAGTGATCGCCAGCCAGATTTTCAGCGCACCGCGATGGCCCTTTTTCAAAGCGTGGTGGGCGATGGTCACGGTGACGCTGGAGCTCACGAGCAACACGGTATTGAGCAGCGGCAGGCCCCAGGGGCTGATAACGTCCTTGGGTGCCGGGAAGAGTTTCGGATCCGGGTTGTTCAACAGCGGCCAAACGAACTCGAAGTTCGGCCACAGCATGTGCGCCAGGCCTTTCGCGCCTTCACCGCCGAGCGCCGGGCCGGACACATGCCGCACATAAAACAGTGCACCGAAAAAGGCGATGAAGAACATCACCTCCGAAAAGATGAACCAGCTCATGCCCCAGCGGAACGAGCGATCCATCTGGGCGCTGTACAACCCGCTGCGACTTTCCTTGATTACCGTGCCGAACCAGCCGAACAGCATGTAAGCCAACAGCAGGCCGCCGACGAAAAAGATCAGCGGGCCGTGGGATTCCGGCCGCGCAGCCTTCAGGTCGTTGAACCAGGTGGCCAGGCCGAACACGGTGACGAACATGCCGACGGTGGCGATGATCGGCCATTTGCTCTGGGCCGGTACGTAATAGTGTTCATGAGTTGCCATTTATTGTTCTCCTTATCGGGCACGCTCAGCCGCCAGTGTTTACAGCTACCGGTGGATGTCGGGCGGTGATATCGAACAGCGTGTAGGACAGCGTCAGGTGCTTCACTTCCTTGGGCATGTCGCGGTCAACGATGAAACGTACCGGCATCTCGATCCGTTGACCGGGCTGCAGCACTTGCTGGGTAAAGCAGAAACATTCGGTCTTGTGGAAGTACGCTGCCGCGTTGCTGGGTGCGATGCTCGGCACTGCCTGGGCGCTCATCGGTTTGTCGGTCGGGTTGTGCGCGATAAAAATCATCTCGTTCACTGCCCCCGGGTTGGCCGTCAGTTCGTCACTTTTGGGATAGAAATCCCAGGACATGTCGGCGGAGTTGGTCGACAGGAACTGCACACGCACCTGTCGCGAAGTGTCGACCGTCTGCTCGCCCTCGTACTGCCCGGCGGTCTTGCCATTGATGCCGAACGCCTTGCACATCACGTCATAGATCGGCACCAGGGCAAACCCGAAGATAAACATCGCCACCACCACCAACAGCAGGCGGGTGACGAGTTTTTTCATCGAAATCGAATCAGCCATGATTTCCAACCTCTACGCATAACCCGATAGGAGTGGGCCTTTGTGGCGAGGGAGCTTGCTCCCGCTGGGTCGCGAAGCGGCCCCAAAAGTTTTGCGTCTGCTTCGCAGCCGAACGGGAGCAAGCTC
>NZ_JASCOM010000324.1:0-5947 GCF_029959925.1 Pseudomonas sp. PS02303 | reverse complement strand
GCTCGCGATAGCGCCAGCACATTCAACATTAATGTCGGCTGACACTCCGCTATCGCGAGCAGGCTCGCTCCCACAGGGGGCGTGTATATCCGGCAGCTATTTATAAGGAGAACATTTTCATGCGCATCGGACTTGTCGGTTACGGCCATGGCGGCCGGTTTTTCCATGCTCCGCTGATTAGCAGCCTGCCGGCGGCGACGTTCGTGGGCGTGGTCACCCGTTCCCCGGAACGCCGACAATTGCTGGCGGCCGAACACCCCGGCGTACCGGCCTTCGACAGCATCGGCCAATTGGTCGAAGCCGGGATCGATGTGCTGGTGGTGTCGACGCCGCTCAAGGGGCGCCCGGCGCTGGTGCTCGACGGCATCGAACACGGCGTGGCGGTGGTTAGCGACAAGCCGTTTGCCGCCGATGCGCAGCAAGCGCAAACCCTGATCACCATGGCCGAGCGCCAGGGCGTGCGGCTCAGCGTCTACCAGAACCGTCGCTGGGACTCGGACTTCCTCACCGTGCGCAAACTCATCGAGTCCGGCGCTCTGGGCCGTGTCACCCGTTTCGAGTCGCGAATTGAGCGTTACTCGCCGCAATCGGTGAACAACAGCAGTGGCGGCGGCTTCCTGCGCGATTTGGGCAGCCACCTGGTGGATCAGGCGTTGCTGCTGTTCGGCCCGGTGACCCGGGTGTACGCCGAACTGGATTACCGGGAAAAAGACCAGGCCTTCGACAATGGCTTCTTTGTATCCCTGACCCACGCCAACGGAGTGATCTCGCACCTGGGCGGCAGTTGCCTGCAAAACACCCCCGGCCCGCGTTTTCGCGTGACGGGCACCCAAGGTTGTTACAGCGTCGATGGTCTGGACGGGCAGGAAGCTTCAGCGCTCGCCGGGCTATCGCCGAAATCCGAGGGTGAGCGCTGGGGCGGGGAAGAGCATCGCCGCTGGGGCTGGTTTGAACAGGGCGAAGTGCGTGAGCGGGTGCCGTCGGAACGCGGATGCTGGAATCAGTTCTATTTGCAGCTACAAACCGCGTTACAGAGCGGTGGCCCACTGCCTGTCGAAGCCCGTGATGCACTGGCGACCACCCGCGTTCTAGACGCTGCGCGCTTGAGTTTCGAACGGCGTCAGGTCGTGGAATTGAGCCCGTTTGAGAGCCATGGAACAAAATCAGAATAAAATTCTAAAATGAGTTGATATAGAAATAATATTCCAATAAAGTCATTTCCAGCGAACTGCCTCTCGCTCGTTTTCACAGCTTTTCCCGCTTGCCTGCTTACTGAAAATCGTCACGCCTCATCCATAAAACCAACAAGAATGTGGAGAAAGACTTTTCATGAAGACCAAGATCCGTTTTGCCTCACTGGCCTTGTCCCTGATGTTCGCCAGTGGCGCTGCACTCGCCGACATGAAGATCGGCGTCAGCATGTCCCAGTTCGATGACACCTGGCTGACCTACCTGCGCGAATCCATGGACAAGAAAGCCAAGTCCTACCCCGACGGCGTGCAGCTGCAGTTCGAAGATGCGCGCAGCGACGTGGTCAAGCAGTTGAGCCAGGTCGAAAGCTTCATCAGCCAGAAAGTCGATGCCATCGTGGTCAACCCGGTGGACACCGCCGCCACCAAGAAAATCACCGAAGCCGCCGTCAAGGCCGGCATCCCGCTGGTCTACGTAAACCGTCGTCCCGATGACCTGAAACTGCCCAAAGGCGTGGTCACTGTGGCCTCCAACGACCTGGAAGCCGGTGAAATGCAGATGCAATACCTGGCCGATAAAATGGGCGGCAAGGGCGACATCGTGATTTTGCTGGGCGACCTCGCGAACAACTCCACCACCAACCGCACCAAGGGCGTTAAAGAGGTGCTGGCCAAATACCCGAACATCAAGATCGAGCAAGAACAGACCGGCACCTGGCTGCGGGATAAAGGCATGACCCTGGTCAACGACTGGCTGACCCAGGGCCGCAAGTTCGATGCAGTGGTGGCCAACAACGACGAAATGGCCATTGGTGCCGCGATGGCCCTGCAACAGGCCGGCGTCGACAAGGGCAGTGTGCTGATCGCGGGTGTCGACGGTACGCCGGACGGCTTGAACGCAATCAAGAAAGGCAGTCTGGCGGTCTCGGTGTTCCAGGATGCGAAAGGTCAGGCCGACGGCTCCATCGACACGGCAGTGAAAATGGCCAAAAACGAGCCGGTTGAACAGGCCGTGTGGGTGCCATACCGTTTGATCACGCCGCAAAACGTCGACACGTTCAAATAGCCCGTCCGCCCCATAACAACAATAAGCACGCAAGGTTGCCACCGCGACCTTGCTGATGGAGTACCTGATCATGTTCGCTTCAGCGACTGCTTCGAGCACCCCGTTGGTGGGTATCCAGCCAACCGCAACACCTGTCGATGAGCCGTACCTGCTGGAGATCATCAACGTCAGCAAGGGTTTTCCCGGTGTGGTGGCGTTGTCGGACGTGCAGCTGCGGGTGCGCCCCGGCTCCGTCCTGGCGCTGATGGGCGAGAACGGTGCGGGCAAGTCCACCCTGATGAAAATCATCGCCGGCATCTACCAGCCGGACGCCGGCGAGTTGCGCCTTCGCGGCCAGCCGGTGGTGTTCGATACGCCGCTGGCCGCGCTGCAGGCCGGGATCGCAATGATCCACCAGGAACTCAACCTGATGCCGCACATGAGCATCGCCGAGAACATCTGGATCGGCCGCGAGCAGCTCAACAGCCTGCACATGATCGACCACCGCGAAATGCACCGCTGCACTGCGAAACTGCTCGAACGCCTGCGGATCAACCTCGACCCGGAGGAGCAGGTCGGCAACCTGAGCATCGCCGAGCGGCAGATGGTCGAGATCGCCAAAGCGGTGTCCTACGATTCCGACATCCTGATCATGGACGAACCGACCTCGGCCATCACCGACAAGGAAGTCGCGCACCTGTTCTCGATCATTGCCGACCTCAAGAGCCAGGGCAAAGGCATCATCTACATCACCCACAAAATGAACGAAGTGTTCGAGATCGCCGATGAAGTAGCGGTGTTCCGCGACGGCGCCTACATCGGCTTGCAACGGGCTGACAGCATGGACGGCGACAGCCTGATTTCTATGATGGTCGGCCGCGAGCTGAGCCAGCTGTTCCCGGTGCGCGAAAAACCGATTGGCGATCTGCTGTTGTCGGTGCGCGACCTCAAGCTCGACGGCATTTTCAAAGGGGTGTCCTTCGACCTGCATGCGGGCGAGATCCTCGGCATCGCCGGGCTGATGGGCTCGGGCCGCACCAACGTTGCCGAAGCGATTTTTGGCATCACTCCGAGCGACGGTGGCGAGATTCGCCTCGACGGCCAGGTGGTGCGCATCAGCGATCCACACATGGCGATCGAGAAGGGCTTCGCCTTGCTGACCGAGGATCGCAAGCTCAGCGGCCTGTTCCCGTGCCTGTCGGTGCTGGAGAACATGGAAATGGCGGTGCTGCCGCATTACGCCGGCCACGGGTTCATCCAGCAGAAAGCCCTGCGGGTCTTGTGCGAAGACATGTGCAAGAAGCTGCGGGTGAAAACCCCGTCGCTTGAGCAGTGCATCGACACCTTGTCCGGCGGCAACCAACAGAAAGCCTTGCTGGCGCGCTGGCTGATGACCAATCCACGCATCCTGATCCTCGACGAACCGACTCGTGGCATCGATGTCGGCGCCAAGGCCGAGATCTACCGGCTGATCTCCTACCTCGCCAGCGAAGGCATGGCGGTGATCATGATTTCCTCGGAGCTGCCGGAAGTGCTCGGCATGAGCGACCGGGTGATGGTCATGCACGAGGGCGACCTGATGGGCACCCTCGACCGCAGCGAAGCGACCCAGGAACGAGTCATGCAACTGGCCTCGGGCATGTCCGTACGCCATTGAGTCAAGGGCAAACAGAGTCCAAGGGTGAGCAGAGTCCAAGGGTGAGCAGAGTCCAGGGGTGAACCGGGATTCTGTGGCGAGGGAGCTTGCTCCCGCTGGGCTGCGAAGCGGCCCCAATGTCTCGAACATACCGTAGAACTGGCGAGCGCTGCGCACTCGAGCGAGAGCAAGCTCCCTCGCCACAGGTATGTAGTCGATGCCGGAATTCATTAGAAGGGTGAATGGTTATGAACGCGATACTGGAAAACAAGCCAGCAACGGCACCGGTCAAGAGTCGTCGGCGCTTTCCGACCGAGTTGAGTATCTTCCTGGTGCTGATTGGCATCGGCCTGGTCTTCGAAGTTTTTGGCTGGATCGTGCGCGACCAGAGCTTCCTGATGAACTCCCAGCGCCTGGTGCTGATGATCCTGCAAGTGTCGATCATCGGCCTGCTGGCGATTGGCGTGACCCAGGTGATCATCACCACCGGGATCGACCTGTCCTCCGGTTCGGTGCTGGCGCTGTCGGCGATGATCGCTGCGAGTCTGGCCCAGACCTCGGATTTCGCCCGGGCGGTGTTTCCTTCACTGACTGACTTGCCCGTGTGGATTCCAGTGATCGCCGGGCTCGGCGTCGGGCTGTTGGCGGGCGCGATCAACGGCAGCATCATTGCCATCACCGGGATTCCGCCGTTCATTGCCACCCTCGGCATGATGGTCTCGGCGCGAGGCCTGGCGCGTTATTACACTGAAGGCCAGCCGGTGAGCATGCTCTCGGATTCCTACACGGCCATCGGTCATGGCGCCATGCCGGTGATCATTTTCCTGGTGGTCGCGGTGATCTTTCACATCGCCCTGCGCTACACCAAGTACGGCAAGTACACCTACGCCATCGGCGGCAACATGCAGGCGGCGCGCACCTCGGGGATCAACGTCAAGCGTCATCTGGTGATCGTCTACAGTATCGCCGGGTTGCTGGCCGGCCTGGCGGGCGTCGTGGCCTCGGCGCGTGCCGCGACCGGGCAGGCGGGGATGGGCATGTCTTATGAGCTGGACGCGATTGCCGCGGCGGTCATCGGCGGCACCAGCCTGGCCGGTGGCGTCGGGCGCATTACCGGCACCGTGATCGGTGCCTTGATTCTCGGAGTGATGGCCAGTGGGTTTACCTTTGTCGGTGTTGATGCGTATATTCAGGACATCATCAAGGGACTGATTATTGTGGTGGCGGTGGTGATCGACCAATACCGCAACAAGCGTAAACTCAAGCGCTGAGTCGTAGAACCGACAGCCAATGCGCCACGCCTGACCCGCGTGGCGCAACCATTTGTCTTCTCTATACAGCCGCTCGATTGAATTTCTTGCTATAAACGCACTCCGATAACCACCGCAGAGGCTGCCATAGAGCACTTTCCGGGCTTTGTCGGACAAATTCGCTGTCTTTTCAGTTGCTGAGGCCTCAAGTCGGCCTTAGACTGCCGGCCCTCGTAAATTGAGTGCCGGGTGGCGCTTGGAATAAACGGCGCCTTTCCGATGGCCAGACCTGGTTCACCGGAACGCTCCCTAATTCGCCTTAATGCACGTTTTTTTATAGAGATATCAATGACAAAGGACAAGTTGCTGGCCATGCCGGCGGATGACTACATGAATGCCGAGCAACATGCTTTTTTCTATGAGCTGTTGCAGAACATGAAAGTCGAAACCCATGAGCGCATCGAACAGAACCGCATCGCCATCGAGAGCCTGGACACTCCAGCCGATCCGGCCGACGCTGCTTCTGTCGAAGAAGAGCGCACCTGGCTGGTGAACGCGATCGATCGCGACCAGCGCATGCTGCCTCAGTTGGAACAGGCTCTGGAACGCATCAAAGAAGACAGCTTCGGCTGGTGCGATGACAGCGGCGAGGCCATCGGCCTGAAACGCCTGCTGATCAGCCCGACCACCAAATACTGCATCGAAGCTCAAGAGCGTCACGAACAGATCGACAAGCACCAGCGTCAGGCCTGATTTCGTAGCGCCCCGCATCGCGGGCAAGCCCGCTCCCAAGGTTCACGATGAACCTGCAGGAGCGAGGCTTGCC
>NZ_JASCOM010000323.1:0-5953 GCF_029959925.1 Pseudomonas sp. PS02303 | reverse complement strand
ATATGTGTATAAGAGACTGGATTTAGCTGGTTTGACGCCTTCGCGGGCAAGCCTCGCTCCCACAGGTCAGTGTAGGAGCGAGGCTTGCCCGCGAAGAACGATAACGCGGTTTAACCCGCGTTGAGGATGTATTGCTCGATCGCCTGGGCCGCGCCGTCTTCGGTATTGGCACCTGTCACCACGTCGGCCTGGCGCTTCACCGCTTCTTCCGCCTGCCCCATGGCAATCGACAACCCGGCACGATGAAACATCGCCGGGTCATTGCCGCCATCGCCCATCGCGGCAGTCTGCTCCAGCGGCACACCGAGAAACTCCGCCAGTGTCGCCAGTGCGGCACCCTTGTTGGCGAGCATCGCTGTCACGTCCAGGTACACCGGTTGCGACCGCGAGACTTGTGCCTGGCCTTCCACTTTCGGCAGCAGCTGGGCTTCCAGCTCAATCAACAACTGCGTGTTGTGGCTGGTGGCAACAATCTTGTCGATGCGCGTCAGATACGGCTCGAAACTCTCGACCACCACCGGCGGATAGCCGAGGCCGTGCTGCTCGCGTGGGACCATCGGCCCGTGCGGGTCTTTCAGCAACCAGTCACCGCCACTGAACACCCAGATTTCCACGTCCGCCTGATCGGCAAACAGCGCCAACGCCGTCAGCGCAGCCGTGGCCGGCAAATAATGCGCGACCAGCACGCTGCCGTCCGGATGGACGATCGTGCCGCCATTGAATGCCGCCGTCGGCAGGTCGACACTGAGCGCTTCGATCTGCTGCAGCATGGCTTTCGGTGGACGCCCGGTGGCCAGGCTGAACAGCACGCCGGCCTCACGTAACGAACGGACGGCCTCGATGGTGCGCTGACTGAGGCTGTGATCGGGCAGCAGCAAAGTGCCGTCCATGTCGCTCAGCAGAAAACGGATGGATTGTGGCGTGACGTCACTCATCCGAGGCTGTGCCAGACGCGACCGTCGCGGGCCAGCAGTTCATCAGCCGCCTCCGGGCCGTTCTCGCCCGCCGGATAGCGCTGCACGCTCGCGTCCTGCTGCCAGGCATCGAGGAATGGCTGCACGGCGCGCCAGCCGTTCTCGATGTTGTCGGCGCGCTGGAACAGCGTCTGATCACCCGTCAGGCAATCGTAGATCAGCGTTTCGTAGCCGGTGGACGGCTGCATTTCAAAGAAATCCTTGTAGGCAAAACCCAACTCGATGTTGGCCATTTTCAAGGCCGGCCCGGGCCGCTTGGCCAACAGGTCGAACCACATGCCTTCGTTGGGTTGAATCTGAATCCGCAGGTAGGTCGGTTGCAGCTCATCGACCTCGGTATCGCGGAACTGCGCGTAGGGCGCAGGTTTGAAGCAGATGACGATCTCGGTGTCACGCACACTCATGCGTTTGCCGGTGCGCAGGTAAAACGGCACGCCGACCCAACGCCAGTTGTCGATCATGACCTTGAGCGCGACGTAGGTTTCGGTGTTGCTGTCGGACGCTACGTTGGCTTCCTCACGATAACCCGCCAAGGATTTGCCATCGAGTTCGCCGGCCGTGTATTGGCCACGCACCGAGTTGGCTCGCGCCTCTTCCGTGGACCACGGACGTATCGCGCCGACCACTTTGGCCTTCTCGCCACGGACCGCATCGGCGCCAAAGGCTGCCGGCGGTTCCATCGCGACCATCGCCAGCAACTGGAACAGGTGATTGGGCACCATGTCCCGCAAGGCGCCCGTGTGTTCATAAAAACTGCCACGGGTTTCCACGCCGACGGTTTCGGCGGCGGTGATCTGCACGTGGTCGATGTAATGGTTGTTCCAGAACGCTTCGAACAGACTGTTGGAGAACCGGCTGATCAAAATGTTCTGCACGGTTTCCTTGCCCAGGTAGTGATCGATCCGGTAAATCTGGTTTTCCGACATCACCTTGAGCAGACATGCATTCAACGCTTCGGCGGTGTGCAGATCGGAGCCGAACGGTTTTTCGATCACCACCCTTCTGAACGCTTCGGGTGTCTCTTGCAGCAAGCCGGCGGCGCCGAGGCGGCGCACCACTTCACTGAAGAAACGTGGCGCGGTGGCCAGGTAGAACACCGCATTGCCCGTGCCGCTGGCGGCGATTTTCGCCGCCAGCGCTTGATACGTGCTGTCGTCCAGGAAATCGCCCTGGACGTAGCTGATGCCTTTGGCCAGTTTGGCCCACAGCGCCGGGTCAAGGGCTTCATCGCCCTTGCCGACTTTGGTGGCCGCTTCGGTGCGGATGAAATCTTCAAGCTTCTGCGCAAAGGCTTCGTCACTGATGGCGTTGTGGTCAACGCCGATGATCCGCAGTCCATCGCCTAGCAGACCGTCGCGACTCAGGTTGTACAGCGCCGGCATCAGCAAGCGCTTGACCAGGTCACCATGGGCACCGAACAGAAACAGCGTGGTCGGTGGTGCGGGTTCTGCTTTCGATTTATTGCGGATCAGACGGGTCATTTTTTCGAAGTCTCCACGTGGCCGCCGAAGCCGAAGCGCTGGGCCGAGAGGATCTTGTCGCCAAAGGTGCCTTGGCCGCGCGAACGGTAGCGTGAGAACAGCGAGTTCGACAGCACCGGTACAGGCACCGATTGCTCCATGGCGGCTTCGATGGTCCAGCGGCCTTCACCGCTGTCAGCCACGGAGCCGGAGTACCCGTCGAGTTTCGGATCGCTGGCCAGTGCGTCGGCGGTCAGGTCGAGCAACCACGACGACACCACGCTGCCACGGCGCCAGACTTCGGCGATGTCGGCCACGTTCAGGTCGAAACGCTGGTCTTCCGGCAGGTTTTCGCTGGCTTTGGTCTTGAGGATGTCGAAGCCTTCGGCGAAGGCCTGCATCATTCCGTACTCGATGCCGTTGTGGATCATCTTCACGAAATGGCCAGAACCTGCAGGGCCGGCGTGGATGTAACCGCGCTCGGCGCGATCGTCTTCCGACTTGCGGTCCTTGGTACGCGGGATGTCGCCCATGCCGGGGGCCAGACTGTCGAACAGCGGATCAAGGCGTTTCACCACCTCGGCTTCGCCGCCGATCATCATGCAGTAACCGCGCTCCAGGCCCCAGACGCCGCCGGATGTGCCGACATCGATGTAGTGCAGGCCTTTTTCCGACAGGGTTTTCGCCCGGCGGATGTCGTCCTTATAGAAGGTGTTGCCGCCGTCGATGATAGTGTCGCCGGCTTCGAGCAAGGTGCTCAGGGAGTCGATGGTGTCTTCGGTCGGCGCACCGGCCGGCAGCATGACCCACACCGCACGTGGCTTGGCCAGGCCTGCGACCAGCGCCGGCAAGTCGATGACGCCCTTGGCGCCTTCTGCTGCCAGGGTGTCGACGAAGGCGGTATTGCGGTCGTAAACAACGGTGGTATGCCCGTTGAGCATCAGGCGACGCGCAATATTTCCGCCCATGCGGCCCAGTCCAATAATCCCGAGTTGCATGTGCTGATGCTCCCTACTACAAATAAAGTGTGTCAAAGGTTATAGCCCAACGCGACCAATGAGGGTTAGTCCAGAGCGTTGGCGTGAAGTTTCCGGGCATTGTGCCCGATCCTGACTGATAACGTCGGAAATCGAACTCAAGACACAACGACCATGAAAAATAAAAAAGTTCCCTTCAGGGGCAAAAGAAATCAAAATCGGTGCCGATAGTAATACAGCACCCGATGTCGGGGCGGTTTTACAGTTGATGCACGCCATTTGCGAGGTGAGCAATGGGCACAGTACAAGCAGCACGGCCAGCACAAACCCTTTACGTCACGATCCGTCGTGATGAATTGCGCCAGTTGAAAGAAGAGCGCGACCTGTTGAAGCAGGAGCTCGCGCAGCTGCGCTTACTCACACAAAGCTCTTCGGCTCAGCCCTTGCCCGTCACCGCGCGCGCACCACACGCCTGATCCCCCGCCTGACTCGGAAACAGCCTTCTGCTGTTTCCGACACCGCTTCCCAGCCTTGCCGTTTGCGGCAACTCACAAAGTTTTCACATCGACGTGTTGATACTCCGGCTCATTATGGCCGCTCGGTATCCGTGCGGTTTCCGTTCGTCGGCAACATGGAAGGCTCCCGACGGGTCGACGCGATTTGATTTTTTTGGCTGGAGCGCTGAATGACTGTGTTTAAACGCAGCAATACGACTGCGAAAGGTTTTGATTGGGCAGGATTTCTCTGGTTGTTCCTGTTCTTCTGGTATTTTTCCGGCATCACCCAATTACTCATTCAATTGACGGGCACCTCGGGCTTCACCGGGTTCCGCCAAGCCTTTGTGATGAGCGCCATTTGGCTTGCACCGATGCTGCTGTTCCCTAGACAGACTCGTGTCATGGCCGCGGTGATCGGCGTGGTGCTGTGGGCCTGCTCGATGGCCAGCCTGGGTTACTTCTTCATCTATCAGCAGGAATTCTCCCAGAGCGTCATCTTCATCATGTTCGAATCGAACATCAGTGAAGCGGGCGAGTACATGACCCAGTATTTCGCCTGGTGGATGGTGGCGGCGTTCCTCGCCCACACGCTGTTTGCTTATTTCCTGTGGACCCGCTTGCGCCCGGTGTACATGCCCCGTGGACGTGCGCTGGTGGCTGCAACCGCCATCTTGGTGGCCGTGGTCGGTTACCCGCTGATCAAGCAAACCGCACGCACCGGCAGTCTGGCCGGAGGCTTCGAAAAATTCGAAACCCGTATCGAGCCGGCGGTGCCTTGGCAGATGGCAGTGGCGTATCACCGTTACCTCGACACCCTGGCCGGCATGCAAGACATGCTCGACAGCGCGAGCAAGATCCCACCGCTCAAGAACCTCAAGGACACGATGGCCAACCAGCCAGCGACCCTGGTGCTGGTGATCGGCGAGTCCACCAACCGTCAGCGCATGAGCCTCTATGGCTACCCGCGTGAAACCACGCCGGAACTGGACAAGCTCAAGGATCAGATGGCGGTCTTCGACAACGTCATCACCCCGCGCCCTTACACCATCGAGGCGTTGCAGCAGGTGCTGACGTTCGCCGACGAAGAAAACCCGGACCTTTACCTGTCCACGCCGTCCCTGGTCAGCATGATGAAACAGGCCGGTTACAAGACCTTCTGGATCACCAACCAGCAAACCATGACCAAGCGCAACACCATGCTCACCACGTTCTCCGAACAGGCCGACGAGCAGGTGTACCTGAACAACAACCGCAACCAGAACGCCGCGCAGTACGATGGCGACGTCATCGCGCCATTCAACAAGGCCCTGGCAGACGCCGCACCGCGCAAGCTGATCGTGGTGCATTTGCTCGGCACGCACATGAGCTATCAGTACCGGTACCCACCGACCTTCAACAAGTTCACCGATCGCAAAGGCGTGCCAGACGGCGTGCGTGACGACCAGGTGCCGACGTACAACAGCTATGACAACGCCGTGTTGTACAACGACTTCGTGGTGTCCAGCCTGATCAAGGACTACGCCAAATCCGATCCGAACGGCTTCCTGATGTACCTCTCGGACCACGGCGAAGATGTCTTCGACTCCGTGGGCCACAGCACGCTGGGACGCAACGAGGCAAAGCCGACGGCACCGATGTATACCATTCCGTTCATGGCCTGGGCTTCGCCGAAATGGCGTGAAACCCACGACTGGAGTTTTGCCGGTGACCTGGCGCGGCCTTACAGCAGCTCGCAACTGATCCACACCTGGGCGGACCTGGCGGGTCTGAGTTTTGATGAGCTGGACCGCAGCAAGAGCCTGGTCAGCGACAGCTTCACGCCGCGTCCGTTGATGATCGGCAATCCGTATGAGCGTCAGTCGCGCCCGCTGATCGACTTCAGCCTGATGAAACCGAAAAGCACGCCGACCGATCCGGCAGTCGCGCAGAAATGATGCGCTGAGGGATCGGCGCCGATCTTTCACTCTGTCGAGAACCCTGCGGGAGCTTGCTCCCACAGGGTTACACCAGCCCCCCGCCTTAACCTCTCCGAAACATCTTAAAAT
>NZ_JASCOM010000322.1:0-5970 GCF_029959925.1 Pseudomonas sp. PS02303 | reverse complement strand
GCCTCGCTCCTACAGGATTCGCGCGTTATTTGGGGCCGCGTACAACCTGTAGGAGCGAGGCTTGCCCGCGAATATGAGCGCAGCGAATGCTCTTAAGAAACCTGCACCCGCCGCTTCTCCGCCATCCAGCTACGGCCATACAGCACCACAATCGCAACGATCGCCACGCACTGGGCACTCAGCGAATACGCATCCGCGTGGATCCCCAGCCAGTCGAAGTCAAAGAACGGCACCGGCCGGGTGCCGAAGATTCCGGCTTCCTGCAACGCCTTCACGCCATGCCCGGCGAACACCACCGACAGCGCGCAGAGCAAACCGGCGTTGATGCTGAAGAACAACGACAGCGGCAGTTTCTGCGAGCCACGCAGGATCACCCACGCCAGCCCGACCAGCAACACCAGCGCCGTTGCACCACCGGCCAACACTGCGTTATGCCCCGCAGGCCCCGCCTGCAGCCACAGGGTTTCGTAGAACAGAATCACTTCAAACAGCTCACGATACACCGAGAAAAACGCCAGCGTCGCAAAGCCGAAGCGTCCGCCGCCGCCCACCAGGCTGCTCTTGATGTAATCCTGCCAGGCTGCCGCGTGACGACGGTCGTGCATCCACACGCCCAGCCAGAGCACCATGACGGCGGCAAACAACGCCGTCGCACCTTCCAGCAATTCACGCTGCGAACCGCTGACATCAATCACATAGGCCGCCAGTGCCCAGGTCGCCAGACCCGCCAACAACGCCAGGCCCCAACCGACGTTGACGCTGCGAACCGCCGATTGCTGGCCGGTATTGCGCAGGAACGCCAGGATCGCCGCCAGCACCAGAATCGCTTCGAGGCCTTCACGCAGCAAAATCAGCAAACCGGAGATGTAGCTCAGTGACCAGCTCAAGCCGTCGCTGCCCAGCAGGCCAGCGGACTCCTTCAACTTGGCCTTGGCCGCGTCCAGACGCTGCTGGGCCTGGGCCACCGGCAAACCGTCCTGCAACGATTGACGGTACGCCATCAGGGACTTTTCGGTGTCCTTGCGCACGTTGGCGTCGACGTTGTCCAGCGAGCTCTCGACCAGTTCGAAGCCTTCCAGATACGCCGCTACCGACAAGTCATAGGCTTGATCATGATCACCGGCACGGTAGGCCGCGAGGCTCTTGTCCAGGGTGGCGGCGGTGTAGTCGAGCAACTGCGCCGGGCCACGCTTGACCTGCGGCGGTTGCGCCCGCTGCGCACGGAACGTCGCGGCGGCTTGCGGGCCATCGGCGGCCTGCACTTCGGCTGGCGTCTGACGAGCGAGGTCGGCGATGTTGTAGGTCTTTTCGGATGTGGCGGCGGCCGGATCGGCGCTGAAACCGGCGATGTAGGTTGCCAGGTCCCAACGCTGGCGATCGTCCAGTTGATCGGCGAAGGCCGGCATGTCCGTGCCTTCGACGCCCAGGCCCACTGTGGTGTAGATCGCGTACAGACTCAGGTGATCCAGGCGCGCCGTGTCACGCAGATTGGCCGGCGGCGGCGTCAGACCGACACCGGCCGGGCCGTCACCGGCCCCCGTATCGCCGTGGCAGACCGAGCAGTGCTGGGCATACAGCGGGGCACCACGGGTTGGATCCGGGGTAATGATCGGCGCCTGGCTGACTTCATAGGCCACGGCCAGTTTCGCGCCGAGTTGCCGAGCCTGACGGGCCACGTCCGCGCCGTCCTGACGGGCAGCGATGGCGCTGCGAAGCGTGCTGACGCCCTGCTCCAGCCCGGCTTTTTCCGGCTTGGCCGGCATCGCCACGATCAAGCCTTGCAGCACCTTGATGAATTCCAGCTGCTCGCGGTATTCGGACTCGTCGATGACCTTGCCCGCTTGCACCGTCTGCGGATAATCCGCGCCGATGTAATCGAGCAAATGCAGGGCTTGCGGCGCGCCTTCCACGGTGTCCGCCAGCAGATTGAAACTGCACAAGGCAAACAGCGGCAACACCAGCCAGGCCAGGAAACGGGACGGGGCAGTCATGAATGAATCTCAATTGGAAATACGAAGTAACACATTGTTCACTTCCAATGACTTTCACTCAAGCTTTGTTAGCAAGTACCGGCGTTTCTGCACGGGCTCCGGACATGAAAAAGGCGACCTCGGAGGTCGCCTTCTGTGTTCCTTGGTGCTTTAAACCGCAGCTTTGCGCAATGTCGCCATAAACGCCGCCGCACCGATGAACAGCCCGGCAAAGGTCCGGTTCATGCGTTTTTGCTGCTTGGGCGTGCGCAACAGGCGCAGCACCTTCGACGCCAACCCGGTGTACCCGGCCATGACGATCAGGTCGACGCAGACCATGGTCACACCAATGATCAGGTACTGAGCGAGCAGCGGTGCGTGAGGATCAATGAACTGCGGCAACACCGCCAGCATGAACACCAGAGCCTTGGGATTGCTGATATTGACCAGGAACCCACGGAACACCAAAGCCAGCGGCTTGCCGATCTGACGCACGGCCGCGTCGTCGCTCATGTCGCTGGGCAGCGCGCGCCATTGCTTGACCGCGAGATAAACGAGGTAGGCCACACCGAACCATTTGATCGCATAGAAAGCGGTGGCTGATGCCGTGAGAATCGCGCCCACACCGGCGCCGACAATCGCGATCTGTACCGCCAGGCCCAATTGCAGGCCCAGTGCGTTCCAGTAACCGCGCCAGAAACCGTATTGCAGACCGCTGGACATCGACGCAATGGCGCCGGCACCGGGAGACAGACTGATCACCCAACAGGCGGCAAAAAACGCCAGCCATGTTTGAAGCTCCATTGCACACCTCGACTCAGACTTGTGACAGACGTCTAAGCTAATGCGGCTTTGGGCTGATGACTACCGATTTTTTGAAGGATAGAGCGACTGCCGACCAACGTTTTATGACTTTTGGCCCCATCGCGAGCCGGTTCACGCCCACAGTTGAAATACGTTCCCCTGTGGGAGGAGCCTGCTCGCGATAGCGGTATGTCCGGCAACAGAAGGTTTACTTTTCGATCCCGCTCAACGGAAACACATCACTCCCGCGCCAGCGCCGAACCGAACGCTGGAAGAACAGGCTGTTGGGCACTTGCACCATGGCGCTGCCGGTACCGAGCTCTTCCGCTTCAATCAGCGTGGTGTAAAGCAGATTGATCGCCACCACCCGGCCTTTGACGCCGGGCTTGTCGGTGGTGTCCACCAACTCGACGACGTCACCGATGCGGAACGGGCCGACGGTGAAGATCAGGATCGCGCACAGCAGGTTGGACAGCACGCTCCACATGGCGAAGAACGCCACTGCCGCGACCGCAACAAACCCGGACAACGCGGTCCAGAGCACGGTGGCCGAAACTCCGAGGCGTTCGAGTACGAAAATCAGCGCACTGCCCATGATCAGCCAGCGCAAACCTCCGCGCAGCGGCATCAGCAGTTGCGGTGGAAACGGGTAGCGCTCGCCCAGGCGCGTCAGGCATTTAGCGACGAAGCGCTGGGCAAGGTAACCCGCCAACAGAATCAGCAGGATTTGCGCAGCGAACCAGATCGGCTCGCCCCACCCCGCCGGCAGCGGCAGCTTGAAGGCTTCCATCAAGACAGCGCCTCCAGCTCCGCCTGCATACTTTCGAGCAGTTCCAGGGCTTCCATCCAGGCTTCTTCGAGTTCGGCTTCACGCACCTTCAACTTGGCCTGTTCAGCCAGCAGATCGCGCAAATCGTTCTTACGCGCCAGCTCGTAAATGTCACTGTCGCCGAGGCTGGTATCGATCTTCGCCAGTTTCTCGTGCAGCTTGCCCAACTCGGTTTCGAGCTTGTCAGCCTCACGCTTGTGCGGTGCCAGTTGCTGACGCAACGCAGCAGCGGCCTGGCGCTGGGCCTTCTTGTCGGTCTTGTCCGGGTTGACCGGGGTGTTGCTGACCGGCGCATTGCGCTGACGGTAGTCGACCAGCCAGCGGGCGTAGTCTTCCAGATCGCCGTCGAACTCCTCGACCTTGCCGTCGGCCACCAGATAGAAATTATCGGTGGTGCTTTTGAGCAGATGACGATCGTGAGAGACCACCAGCACCGCGCCACTGAATTCCTGCAGGGCCATGGTCAGCGCCAGGCGCATTTCGAGGTCCAGGTGGTTGGTCGGTTCGTCGAGCAGCAACAGGTTCGGCCGATCCCAGGCAATCAATGCCAGGGCCAGACGGGCCTTTTCGCCACCGGAGAAATTCAGCACCGGCTCGTCGATACGCGCGCCACGGAAGTCGAAACCGCCGAGGAAGTCGCGCAGAGTCTGCTCGCGCTCGGTCGGTGCCAGACGCTGCAAGTGCAGCAACGGGCTGGCCTTGGAATCGAGGGAATCGAGCTGATGCTGGGCGAAGTAGCCGACGACGGTGTTCTCACCACGGGTCAGGCGCCCGGCCAACGGCGAGAGTTCACCGGCGAGGTTCTTGATCAGGGTCGACTTACCGGCACCGTTCGGGCCAAGCAAACCGATCCGCGCACCGGGGGTCAGTTGCAGCTTGACCTTCTCCAGCACGGCTTTGTCGCCATAACCCAGGCGAGCGTCCGACAGATCGATCAAAGGGCTGGAGATTTTCTGCGATTCACGGAAGACGAAGTCGAACGGCGAATCGACGTGGGCGGCGGACAGCTCTTCCATCCGCTCCAGCGCCTTGATCCGGCTCTGGGCCTGACGGGCCTTGGTGGCCTGGGCCTTGAAGCGGGCGATGTAGCTTTCCATGTGCGCACGTTGCGCCTGCTGCTTCTCGTAGGCCTGCTGTTGCTGGGCCAGGCGTTCGGCTCGGGCACGTTCGAAGGCGCTATAACCACCACGGTACAAGGTGATCTTGCGCTGATCGACGTGGGCGACGTGATCGACCACGGCATCGAGGAAATCCCGGTCGTGGGAAATCAGCAATAAGGTGCCGGGATAGCTTTTCAGCCATTCTTCGAGCCAGATGATGGCGTCGAGGTCCAAGTGGTTGGTCGGTTCGTCGAGCAGCAACAGGTCCGAGGGGCACATCAAAGCCTGCGCCAGGTTCAGACGCATCCTCCAGCCACCAGAGAAATCTCCTACCGGACGATCCATTTGCTCGTTAGTGAACCCAAGACCGGCCAGCAGCTTGCGAGCCCGGGCGTCGGCGGTGTAACCGTCGGCACTGTCGAGTTCCGCGTGCAGACGGGCCTGAGCGGCGCCGTCATGCGATGCTTCGGCAGCGGCGAGGTCGCGTTGCACCTCACGCAGGCGCAGGTCACCATCGAGCACGTAGTCGACCGCCAGGCGTTCGAGGGTCTCGATTTCCTGACGCATGTGGGCGATGCGCCAGTCGGCCGGCAGGAAGCAGTCACCCGAGTCCGGGTGCAGCTCGCCCCGAATCAAGGCGAACAGGCTCGATTTGCCGGCGCCGTTGGCACCGATGAGGCCGGCTTTGTGGCCGGCGTGCAGGGTCAGCTCAGCGTCTTCTAGCAGACGTTGAGGGCCACGCTGTAAAGTCAGGTTCTGAAGTCGAATCATAATGGCGGCGGAGTCTACCAGCTTCGCTCGCAACTGGCGCGAGTAGCACTATGTCCTCTGACCTGTGGAGCTTTTCCCTTACCACCTACGCGCGTCCCGGCATTGAAGACGCGTGCCTGACGTTGCAGTCGGCGGGTGTGAACGTGTGCTTGCTGCTATGCGCGTTGTGGCTGGGAGAACGGGGCGTCACCTGTAACGAACAACGCTTGCAGTTGCTTCGCGATATAGCCGGACCTTGGGACGCAGATGTCGTGCAACCGTTGCGCGCCTTGCGAATGCAATGGAAAGCCGCCGCCAGCGAGGATGCCGGACTGGATGATCTGCGCGAACAAGTGAAAGCACTGGAGATGGAAGCCGAACGGCATCTGCTGTTGCGACTGGAACGTGTGGCGCAGAGTTGGCCGCAGTATGAGGTGACCGATTCAACGGCCTGGCTGGAAGGTGTGGCGGCAGGCGCCGCCCACCTGAACCGCGACGCGCTGCATCAGCTGCGCGT
>NZ_JASCOM010000321.1:0-6043 GCF_029959925.1 Pseudomonas sp. PS02303 | reverse complement strand
CCCCCCCCCGAGCCGGCGCCCCCCCACTCCTACAGGAGATCTGTGGCGTGCACAAAATGTGTGTACGCCCGGCCCAAACTGTAGGAGTGAGCCTGCTCGCGATGGCGCCAGATCAGCCACCTTCACCTCCACCTGACACCCCCCGAACCCACATCGCCAAACGGTCTGACATGAGCACCCTCAGCTTTTTCACTAACCAGTTATCGAACCTGCTGAGCAACACCACCAAACGTGATTTAATACGCGCCTTTCACATTTCCGGGACAGGGAAGCGGTACTTTCGCGGCCAAAAGTCGCCCGCCATCCACCCCCATAACCCTTAAGTATTTCTCGCATAAGGCTGTCATGGACACGGGCTCACGACTCAAATTAGTACGCGAAAGCTACAAACTGTCCCAGCGCGAGCTGGCCCGGCGTAGCGGCGTCACCAATGCCACCATCTCCCTGATCGAACAGAATCGCGTCAGTCCCTCCGTCAGCTCCCTGAAAAAACTGCTCGAAGGCATTCCCATGTCCTTGGCGGATTTCTTCACCTTCGACCAACCGCCGCGTGAGCATCAATACGTATTCCGCGCCAATGAACAGCCGGATCTAGGGCGTCATGGGTTGCGGCTGCTGTTGATTGGCGCTTCGGTGCCGAGTCGGCAGATGCGCCTTTTGCGCGAGCAATACGCGCCTGGCGCGAGTTCGGGGGAAGAGCCGATTGTGCATTCGGAAGGCGAGGAGTGCGGGCTGGTTACGCGGGGGACGGTTGAGTTGACGGTGGATGGGCAGATCAGTGTGCTGAATGCTGGGGATGGATATTACTTTCCGACGACGCTGCCTCACAAGTTCCGCAATATTGGCCAGGATGAAGCGGAAATCATCAGCGCTAACACCCCGGCCAACTTCTGATATCAAAACGGACGCCATCCTTTAGCAGCTGCCGAAGGCTGCGTCCGCGGCCAACAGCCATGCCCAATGGACGCACCTGCTACAGGGTTTGATCAAAGCAAATGGACTTCACCTCATGACCACGCCCCGCATCCGAGCCCTCGCACTCTGCATCTTCCATCTCGATGGCAGGATACTGGTCAACGAAGCACTCGACCCCGTTACTGGAAAGCCCTTCTTGCGCCCAATCGGTGGCGGAATCGAGTTCGGCGAAACCAGCGCCCAAGCCGTACTACGTGAAGTCGATGAAGAACTTGGCTTATCCATTACCGATGTTCGCCTGTTGGGCACACTCGAAAACATCTTCACCTATGCCGGCACGCCCGGGCACGAAATCGTGCAGGTCTACGATGCGAAATTCGTGGATGCCAGCGTCTATGAACTGCTCCACTTGGATGCTCAAGAAAGCGATGGCGCTGCCTTTGTAGCGAAGTGGCTGGCGCTCGACAGTATTACTGGCGAAACGCCGTTGGTGCCTGCTGGGCTATACGAGTTGCTGAAGAAGGTTGTGCTGCCGGACTGATGCTCGGTCATTAGCAATAGCGCTGTTTAACGTATTGATCGCCAAGGATGCGATCACCTTTCAAGGAGCGAAAATGACATTGACTGCCGAAGCGTTGGTCAGCATCGCGATGACCAATCCAGTACACGCGGAAATCGGATCTATTTGATGCATAGATCTGGTACTTTTTTTCATGTCTCCCCAGTCAGGTGTAAGCCAGCAATCGTCCGCAGAGCACCACGCTGATCCATAACATAATCGAAAATATCGCCTGGATTTTTGCTATTCCTGGCGCCGCGGCGTCGGTGTTCCATCGGGCTACTGACCGAAAGACACCCACATGAAAAAGAGCCGCGTTGAGGCCCGCAATACCGATCAAGCACAGCTTCAGAATAAAAACGCCGTTGGAGGCGAAGTCGTGCGGATGGGCTGAAAACATCATCAGCCCCGCCGGGACGATCAACAGCAGGGCCGCGACTCCCCACCTCAGCAGGTGGCGGGCCAGTGCCGTCACCGGAAGATCTCTCGACAGCCCGAGAACCCGCAGATCGAACATGACGACCGAGCCGACAAGCACCACGAAGCCAATGATGTGAACCACCTCGACGATCGGATACAGCCATAACTCGCTTCGCATGGCCAACCCGAGTGGCGAGTCACCCACATCGTCCAGCCAGCCGTCCAGACTCGATCCACCGCGGGTGCCAGTTGTCTGCATCAACGTAACTCAGTGGTTTTGTTGTCGACCGTGATGCGTTCTGCGCGCAGTTCATCGGGGTTGTTGCGATTCTGATAGCCCACCACCGTAGCCCGTTTTCCGACACTCAGCATTTCCCTGGAAAGCCCCCGGTTTTCCATGCGCGATGGCGGCGCAAGCACGACACTCCAGATCTTGTCGTCGGTCTTCAGGCGAATGAACCCGTGCGGGTGGGAATAACCGGACTCCTCGATCGTTCCGTTCAACTGCAAGGGTTTGCTCGAGTCATACTCACTCCAGCCGTGATGAGCGAACACCGTCGATGCCACCAGTAACGTTGAGAATCCAAGAGCCCCAAGCAAGCGCTTCATGATGCAATCTCCTGTTACGGATCATTGATGACCGTCGACCTGTTCTGATCGGGAACAGGTCAATCCAGAGAGTCTTAAAAATAGTACAGATTCGTTGACGAGGGGAGGCCGGGACGGCTTCGCCGTCCAGCGGGAGCAAGCTCCCTCGCCACGGAGGGTGGTTTCTATATGGAAAAGGTGACAGATCTATTTAAACAAAGGACCTGTCACCTTTATCACGCGGCTGTCGCTGTGCCGTTCAGCTAAGGCGCCATGGATTTGCACTGATTGCGCAGACCGTCGTCCTTGATGTTCTGGCAACCTCCGGAGCCTTGCTGGGCCTTGCAGTAATTGCGCTGGTCATTGTCGCGAATGTTTCCACAGTCACTCGTACCTTCTGTTTGCGCTTTGCAGGCATTGCGCATGTCGTCGTTCTTGATGTTTTGGCACCCTCCCGAACCCTGCTTGGCTTTGCAATAGTTGCGCTGGTCATTGTCGCGAATGTTTCCACAATCACTCGTACCCTCCGTTTCCGCTTTGCAGGCGTTGCGCTGGTCGTCGTTCTTAATATTCTGACAACCGCCTCGGCCCTCACGCGCCTTGCAATAGTTACGCTGGTCATCGTTGCTGATGTTTTCGCAACTGGCGTAAACGTAGCTGCTGAACATCAGCATCACTGCGAGTATTAGTCTCATTGCACACTTCCTTGATTGCCCGGGAGCCGCATGGCGCGGAGTGGCCCAGGATGAATGGGGACTCGGATGAGCCGTGCTCTCAGTGATTCAAGGCATTACATTGGTTGCGCAGGTCGCTGTTTCTGATACCCGCACAGCTTCCGTTACCTGCTTTGGCATTACAGTAGTAGCGCTGGTCACTGTCATTGATGCCCGCACAACTGCCGTTGCCGGTCTCCGCATTACAAGCATTACGCAAATCTGAGTTATTGATCCCCGCACAGCTTCCGTTACCTGCTTTGGCATTACAGTAGTAACGCTGGTCACTGTCGCTGATTGCGGCACAACTGCCGCTGAAGTTGCCGCTGCCGTTGCCATTACCTCTTACGTTGACGTTGACGCTGCCGTTGCCTCTGACGTTGCCGGTCTCCGCATAACAAGCAATGCGCAAACCTGAGTTACGGATACCCGCACAGCTCCCGCCACCTGCTCTAGCATTACAGTAGTAGCGCTGGTCACTGTCACTGATGCTGGCACAACTGGCGTGGGCATACCCGCTAAGCATCAAAAGCGCTGCAATAATCAGTCTCATCACACACGTCCATGGTTTTCCAGGAAACAGCCTGGCGCTGGTTGGCCCACTGATTGATGTTGTGGCGCGCCATCATATCGACATCATCTGGTTAAAAAGTTCCAAGACAAAAAAAGAGAGTGTGAGGAGCGAAATATGTACAAGGGAACGCATTTATTTTCCCCATCAAAATTGACAACCCCGTTCATCCAAAACACTATCGACCCATGATCTACATTTCCCGCATGAACATGATGTGTTCCTCCATGACCGCCGCTGGCGGGCCGTGAGGTCACGCGTTCGCAGGAATTGACGTAGTTACCCAAGGCCCCGCCAGAAATGGACGGGGCTTTTTAGTTCTCCGTCCACCGATTGCTCAAGGAGAATGAAATGTTTGAGATCAGACGCGCCGAACCAAGCGATGCCCAGACCGCATTCGATATCCGCCTTCAAGCGATACGGCACCAATGCATCGGCGCTTATACCGCAGAACAAATGCTCGCCTGGACCGTCGGAGCCGCCAAAGATGGGTATGGCGACTTAATGGAAAAGCACTTTTACCTGGGCTGCATTCAAGGTGAACCAGTGGCGACAGGGATGCTTGATCTGGACAACAGCGAAATCGGCGCGATCTTTGTGCTGCCGTGTTTCATGCAACAAGGCATCGGCTTGAAGATGCTCAGCCATCTGGAATGCCTGGCGCGGGAGTTGGGCCTGAAGGCGGTCAATCTGGACGCTACGTTGAACGCGACTGATTTTTACCGGCGCTGCGGTTTTGTAGGTGACGAACCTTCTATTTACCATTCACCTTCAGGGCTTCAGTTGGCGTGTGTGCCAATGGTGAAGAGGCTTTAGCCTTGGTCGGAGAAGGCGGGCAGGGTTGCCGCCGCGACTTCTGCACAGACGTCAACCGCTCGTACACTGCCCGGCACGTTCTCGCGGCTAATCCTTCCAATGTCGTGTTACCCACGCTCAGGAAGAACCAACATGATTAATCACAAATGGCGGTGCGGACGCTCGCAGTCATGATGTCTGGCAGTTCGCTGTATGCGATTGCAGCTGACTCAACACCCGGGACCACCTCAACTTGATGGTACGAGTCAAAGCCGCGACCCTGCACCCAAAAGCACCAACGCAGACCCCGACGCAGGTTCACTTCCTAAAGGGGCCGACGGCGGGACAACCGATAACGGCCCGACGCCTGCCGGATCAAAAGACAGGTGAACAGGGGCAGGGGAGTGGTAGCAGTAGCGGAGGAAACTCGGGTGGGGGTTAGTTGCTAATCAACCCACGCAGCTAGACAAGCCCGGCCCTGCAACCGGGCTTTTTATTGCTTTCTTTCTAGCCCGCCTCAAGCTGGGTAATCGAACTGACTTGCCCACCCATTTGCATTCGACCTGACCAATCATTCGCATCGGATTTGACCAATCATTTGCATCGGATTTGACCCTCCCGCTGTGTGGCCATGACCGGCAGAGAACGACCCATAGCGGACTCTGACCAGCATTTGGTTAAGGGGGGGGCTTTAGCCTGTCCCATTGAGCGAAGTGAACGATTTTAACCAGTTGTTATGCATGTTTTACTAGCCGTTTCTTTAAATGATACAGGTTAGTCCCGATTGGGCGATCCTCAAGAACACCATAAATCTCATACCCATGCCGCTCATAGAACTTTTTAGCATCAACGGTTTTTAAGAATGCAACTACTGCCCCATTGTTGGCACCAATCTCTTCTGCTTTTTCCAAAAGCATAGATCCTACTTTTTTACCGCGATGAGATTCCTTAACCCAAAAGGTGTCAATTTCTAAGCCATCCCAGTAACAATTACAGCTTATTGCACCGATGTAGTCGCCTACTTCATCGTGTGCAATCACCATAAATATTTTATCTTCCGTTTCTGGTGGTAGACTTGGATATTGAATTCGAAGATATTCTGAAAACCTATTATTCAGAACTCCTTTATCCTTTTCTGTTGGGGAACCCAATACATCAATCTTGACTTCCACTTTATTGCTCCTTAAATTCAACTTTTAGGTGCCGAATGGCTTTTGGCATAACATTCCATTTTCATGCGTAATCCCTTGAGCAATCAAAAAAATCGACGTTGTAAACGCGACATCAAGAAGGGGGAAAGCGACATACTACTTTGCACATTACTGACGTATTAACTGCGTGTCCATGGTCTGCTTTTGGCCGAATCCTGCCTTTCGCGAGAGGCAGGAATCCATAACCCGAAGCGGACTTTCAAGCTTAGTCATCGTGAATTGGTTTTACGAGCAACAGTTCGTAGGTCAAATCGGCTTCATAAAATGTGGT
>NZ_JASCOM010000320.1:0-6068 GCF_029959925.1 Pseudomonas sp. PS02303 | reverse complement strand
AGGGAGCTTGCTCCCGCTGGGCTGCGAAGCGGCCCCAAAGCTCTGCGAACGGCATAGATTTTGTGAGCGCTGCGCACTCAAGCGGGAGCAAGCTCCCTCGCCACATATTCCGGTGTGTCCGGGATCAGCCGCGCGCCTTGGCAATCAACTCGATGTACTCGGCGGCATTGCGCTGATCCTTGATCAGGGCGACGAAGTCATTGCCGTGCTCATCCTTGCCATCCAGGTCCAGGCCGGCTGCGACGAAGAATGTCAGAAAACGCTCGAAGTCATCGATGCGCAGGCCACGGTAGGCCTTGATCAGCTTATGCAGGGACGGCGAAGTGGCGTCGACCGGCTCGAAATCGAGAAACAACTTGATCTGCTCATCGCCGATCTCGTCACCAATCACTTGTTTCTTATCTTTACGCATTGCCGACTCCAGCTCGCAGACATTTCACGGGGCGGGCAGTTTACCCCTGCCCGGGCAAAAGGCTCAACGCGGACGAACAGCGCCCGTGTGCAGATCGGCCCAGACATGGCCGTTGGCGTAGCTGAGGAACTGGCAATAGACCGTGCCATTGCGCAACAAATCGATCACTACCCGGTACTGCGCCATCGGGTAAAACAGCGTCAGGGTTTTGCTTTTTTCGTCATAGATCGGCTTTTTGAGGCTTTTGCTTTCGCCGTCGAAATTGACCAGCACCTGGTTGATGGTCGCGCCCTTGTTCAAGGATTTGCCCTTGAGGCGGATCATCATCGGAGACGTGACCGGAATCGGTTGTTGATTGGACTGACGCTGGCTGCCAACCACCACCGAATACTCGGTGACCTGCAACAACTGTTGCTGCTCGGGCTCCGCGTCACGCAGGGTCAGGTCGTCAGGCGGCAGAAACTGCGCGTGCATCGGCGCCGGGGCGGCCGCCAGAGGCAGGCTGAGGGTCAGCAACAGGACGGCGCAGCTGCGGATCAAAAGGCTCATGACGGGCTCCGAAGACGGGGCCAAGCACTCTAGCATGAGGATCAACCGCGCGAATTGGCGATATAGGTCAATACTTCGCAGTACGAGGTTGGCCATGCTGGACGAGCTTTCAGCCGTCGTTCAACAGTGCATCGTCTTCTAGGGAGTGTGCATGACGTTCTCCGTCCCCCCGTTGTTTGCGGCCTGGCGTCAGACCTGGCGCGCCGGCTACACCCTCAGGCGCTTACGCGGCGACATCAGTGCCGGGGTGACGGTAGGGATTATCGCCATCCCGTTGGCCATGGCCCTGGCGATTGCCGTAGGTGTACCGCCCCAGCAAGGGTTGTATACGGTACTGATCGCTGCGCCCCTGATCGCCCTGACGGGAGGTTCACGTTTCAATGTCAGTGGGCCGACCGCCGCGTTCGTGGTCATTCTGTTGCCCATCACCCAACAATATGGCCTGGGCGGCCTGCTGCTTTGCACCATGCTTGCCGGCGTCATTCTCATTGCCTTGGGGCTGATTCGAGCCGGGCGGTTGATTCAGTACATTCCGTACCCGGTCACCCTGGGCTTTACCGCCGGGATCGGCATTGTCATTGCCACCCTGCAATTGAAGGATTTGCTGGGCCTGACCACCGCCGGCCAGGCAGAACACTACATCGAACAACTGGGCGTATTGATTCTGGCGTTGCCCAGCGCCCGACTAGGGGACGGGATCATCGGCCTCACATGCCTGGCCGTTCTGATTGTCTGGCCACGGTGGGTGCCGAGGATTCCGGGGCATCTGGTGGCGCTGACAATCGGCGCGCTCCTGGGGGTGGCGCTGGAGCACGGCGGGCTGGCGGTGGCGACATTGGGTGAGCGCTTCAGCTATATGGTCGACGGCGTCAGCCATCCCGGCATTCCGCCGTTCCTGCCAAGCTTCGATTGGCCTTGGAATCTACCCGGCCCCGACGGCCAGCCGCTGCACCTGTCTTACGATTTGATCCGTCAGTTACTGGCGCCCGCGTTCGCCATTGCCATGCTCGGCGCCATCGAATCCTTGTTGTGTGCGGTGGTGGCGGATGGCATGACCGGCAGCAAACACGACCCCAACGCAGAACTGCTGGGCCAGGGCCTGGGCAACCTGATCGCACCGTTGTTCGGTGGCATTACCGCCACGGCGGCCATTGCCCGAAGTGCCACCAACGTGCGCAGCGGCGCCTTTTCGCCACTGGCCGCCATTATTCATAGCGCCGTGGTGCTGATGGCAATACTCGTCCTGGCACCGCTTTTCAGCTACTTGCCGATGGCGGCACTGGCCGCGTTGCTGGTCATGGTGGCGTGGAACATGAGCGAGGCCCGGCACGTGCTCCATACCTTGCGCATCGCGCCTCGCAGCGATGTGCTGGTCTTGCTGACCTGCCTGAGCCTGACGGTGTTGTTCGACATGGTGATGGCCGTCGCCGTCGGCCTGCTGCTGGCCGCCGGGTTATTTATCAAGCGCATGAGCGATCTCACCGACACCGCCGAACTGCCTCGCGGCTTCCATCAAGCCTTGCAGGACATGCCGGAGCACGTTCGCTGCTACGCGATACGCGGGCCGCTGTTCTTCGGCGCAGCTGAAAAAGCGCTGGGGGTGCTACGTAAATTCAACCCGGAGGTCAAAGTGGTGATCGTCGAGATGAGCGCCGTGCCGATGCTGGACATGACGGCGCTGGCCGCCTTCGACAATATCCTGAGGGATTACCGCAAGGACGGCATCGGCCTGATTCTGGTGGCGACCGCTCCACGGGTGCGCCTGAAGCTCAGGCGCGCGGGCATCCATCGGGAACAGCGTCAGCTGGCCTACGTGAACAACCTGGAACAGGCCCGTCGCAAAAGCGAACGCTGGCTGGCCGAGGAAAATTGAGCGTACAGCTCAATCAAACTGTGCGCGCATCCACGCCTGATACTCGGCCACACCCGGCTCGCCTTCACGTGGTGCCCACGGCGCAAGCTCGCCTTCACCCACCGGGCGATAAGGCCCGGCTTTGCACTCGAACATCAGGCTGTCGGCTTCCAGCACGACCAGGCTATGGAACACGCCTGTTGGCAGGTCCACGCCGACACAATCACCACCGGCGACGAGGACTTGCTTCGTCACGACCACGCCAGACTCATCAAAGATCAGCAAACCGAGCCGCCCTTTGAGGACCAGCAATGTTTCTGCCTTGTTGTCGCCCAAGTGTCGGTGAGGCGGGATATACGTGTTTGGCTGCAACCCCACCGCCATGCGATGGCAAGCCTCTTCCATCTGATGGAAGTTGTGATGCTGACGCCCGCGCGGATTGGCCGCAGCTTTCTCGGCCAATTCGGTGAACAGCGTTTGATCAAGAAAGCTCGGCGTGGCCAATGATTACATTCCTTTAACAGCAAAAATCCCGTTGGCGTTACGCCAGTAGCCTTTGTAGTCCATGCCGTAACCGAAGATGTAACGGTCGATGCACGGCAGGCCGACGAAATCGGCTTTCAGGTCCGGGCGAGCCTTGCGGTCGTGGTCCTTGTCGATCAGCACGGCGGTGTGCACTTTGCGCGCGCCAGCGTGTTTGCAGTAATCGATGATCGCGCCCAGGGTGTGACCTTCATCGAGGATGTCGTCGATGATCAGCACGTCGCGGTCGAGGAACGAAACTTCCGGCTTGGCTTTCCAGAACAGGTCGCCGCCGCTGGTTTCGTTGCGATAACGGGTGGCGTGCAGGTAGGACGCTTCCAGCGGGAAGTGCAGATGGGTGAGCAGCTTGCCGGCGAAAATCAGGCCGCCGTTCATCACGCAGAACACCACCGGGTTAGTGTCAGCCAGCTGTTCATTGATGTGTGCACCGACGCGGGCGATGGCCGCCTCGACTTCAGCTTCGGTGTACAGGCAGTCAGCCTCTCGCATGATTTGACGGATATGCTCGAGATCAGCGGACATGGCGCTCTCCAGGGGGGGACGGATTCGGGAAAAGCGGGCAAAGGTACGCATCCCGCACGGCCAGATCAAGCGTTTGTGGACTAACGTACTGTATGTCTATAGGACAACACCCTCGGATAGATTAATCTAGGCCGGTTTTTTTGCCCGCCGCCGGAGCCTTTCCCATGCCCATCCTCGAGATCCGCCATCCGCTGATCCGTCATAAACTCGGCCTCATGCGCCGCGCCGACATTAGCACGAAGAATTTCCGTGAGCTCGCTCAGGAAGTCGGTGCCCTGCTGACCTATGAAGCCACCAAAGACCTGCCGCTGGAAACCTACGACATCGAAGGTTGGTGCGGCACCGTGTCGGTGGAGAAAATCGCCGGCAAGAAAATCACCGTGGTGCCAATCCTGCGCGCCGGCATCGGCATGCTCGAAGGCGTGCTGAGCCTGATCCCGGGTGCCAAGGTCAGCGCCGTCGGCGTGGCCCGCAACGAACAAACCCTGCAGGCCCACACCTACCTGGAAAAACTGGTTCCGGAAATCAACGAGCGCCTGGCAATGATCATCGACCCGATGCTCGCCACCGGCAGCTCCATGGTCGCCACCATCGACCTGCTGAAAAAGGCCGGTTGCCGCGACATCCGCGCCATGGTCCTGGTTGCCGCGCCGGAAGGCATCGCCGCTGTAGGCAAAGCGCACCCGGACGTGATGATCTACACCGCCTCCATTGATGAAAAACTCAACGAACACGGTTACATCATCCCAGGCTTGGGCGATGCCGGTGACAAGATCTTCGGTACCAAGCAGAAGGACGCTTGAGCATGCAGCAAGAGTTCAACGATCCGCTCTGGCGCACGGTTCTGTCTGGCGCACAGATGCTGTTCGTGGCCTTCGGCGCCCTGGTGTTGATGCCGCTGATTACCGGCCTCGACCCTAACGTGGCGCTGTTTACCGCAGGCCTGGGGACGATTCTGTTCCAGATCGTCACCGGGCGTCAGGTGCCGGTATTCCTCGCATCGAGCTTCGCCTTCATCACCCCGATCATTCTCGCCAAGGGCCAGTTCGGCCTCGCGGCGACCATGGGCGGCGTGATGGCGGCGGGTTTCGTCTACACCTTTCTCGGCCTTGCGGTGAAGATCAAAGGCACCGGTTTCATCAACCGTCTGCTGCCACCGGTAGTGATTGGTCCGGTGATCATCTCGATCGGCCTGGCCATGGCGCCGATTGCCGCCAACATGGCGATGGGCAAGGCTGGCGACGGCACCGAGCTGATTCCCTATCAGACCGCCATGCTGATCTCGATGCCGGCGCTGCTCACCACGCTGATCGTCGCCGTGTTCGGTAAAGGCATCTTCCGCCTGGTGCCGATCATTTCCGGCGTGCTGGTCGGTTTTGCCATGGCGTTCTATTTCGGCGTTGTCGACACCGCGAAGATTGCCGCCGCACCGTGGTTTGCGATTCCGCACTTCACCGCGCCGGAGTTCAACTGGCAGGCAATTCTGTTCATCGTTCCGGTAGCCCTGGCGCCAGCCATCGAGCATATCGGCGGGGTAATTGCCGTCGGCAGCGTGACCGGTCGCGATTACCTGAAGAAACCCGGCCTGCACCGCACCCTGCTCGGCGATGGCATTGCCACCACCGCTGCCGGTCTGTTCGGCGGCCCGCCCAACACCACCTACGCCGAAGTGACGGGCGCGGTGATGCTGACCAAGAACTACAACCCGAAAATCATGACCTGGGCGGCGATCTTTGCCATCAGCCTGGCGTTCGTCGGCAAGTTCGGCGCACTGCTGCAAAGCATCCCGGTGCCGGTAATGGGCGGGATTCTGTGCCTGTTGTTTGGCTCGATCGCTGCGGTGGGGATGAACACGCTGATTCGCCACAAGATCGACCTGGGTGAAGCGCGCAATCTGGTGATTGTGTCGGTGACGTTGGTGTTCGGGATTGGCGGTGTGCTGGTCGGCACTGGCACCGGCCCCGATGACTTCGGCCTCAAAGGCATTGCGTTGTGCGCGGTGGTGGCGATCGGGCTGAATCTGTTGCTGCCGGGCAATGACAGCTGGAAGCACAAGAAGGCGGATGAGCCGTTGTTGTAACAGCTGATCCTGTGGCGAGGGAGCTTGCTCCCGCTGGGTCGCGAAGCGGCCCCAAAATCTCGCAGTTAATGAAGATTTTGTGAGTGCTGCGCACTCAAACGGGAGCAAGC
>NZ_JASCOM010000031.1:0-47176 GCF_029959925.1 Pseudomonas sp. PS02303 | reverse complement strand
AGGCTTGCCCGCGAAGGCGTCTTCAAGTACGCCAAACGCTTCGCGGGCAAGCCTCGCTCCAACAGGTGGGTGCCCAACACCGGGGCACTTGCGCGCCAATAAAGGGCGAATTCCGGTCAGATCTTTTGGCCATATCGATCCCCTTTTGGCCTTTCCTGCCGTTCTCCGAATCGCGTTGCGCCGCAAGACTGTGTTCAACCGAATCAGCCTGCGGAGAACAAGAAATGCTGACGATCTACTCGGACGATCACCACCTGCACCACGGCCGTTGTGAATTGATGGACGGGCAACTGATGCCCTGCTTCGAAATGCCCTCGCGTGCCGACCATGTGCTGCAACGCGTGCAAACGCAGAACCTCGGCCCTGTCGAAGCGCCGAAGGATTTCGGCCTCGACCCGATCGCGCGCATCCACAGCCGCGATTACCTCGACTTCTTCAAAGGTGCCTGGGCACGCTGGACCGAATTCAAAACCGACGGCGACTTGCTGCCCTACACCTGGCCAGCCCGCACCTTGCGCCGGATCATCCCCACCAGCCTGCACGGCCAGCTCGGCTATTACAGCTTCGACGGCGGCGCGCCGATCACCGCCGGCACTTGGCAAGCGGCATACAGCGCAGCGCAAGTGGCCCTCACCGCGCAAGCCGCCATCCAGCGCGGCGTTCGCAGTGCCTTTGCCCTGTGCCGTCCACCGGGACACCACGCCGCCAGCGACTTGATGGGCGGTTATTGCTACCTCAACAACGCCGCCATCGCCGCTCAAGCGTTCCTCGATCAAGGCCACAAAAAGATCGCGATCCTCGACGTCGACTACCACCACGGCAACGGCACCCAATCGATTTTCTACGAACGCAGCGATGTGCTGTTCACCTCGATCCACGGCCACCCGGAAGCCGAGTTCCCGTTCTTCCTCGGCTATGAAGACGAGCTCGGCGAAGGGGCCGGTGAAGGCTTCAACTTCAACTACCCTTTGCCGGCTGGCAGCGGCTGGGACCGTTGGAGTGCAGCGCTGGAGCAAGCCTGCAAAGAGATCGAAACATACGGCGCCGACATCGTCGTCGTGTCCTTGGGCGTCGATACGTTCAAGGACGATCCCATCTCCCAGTTCAAGCTCGACAGCCCCGATTACCTGGCCATGGGCGCGCGCATCGCGAAACTCGGCAAGCCGACGCTGTTCGTGATGGAAGGCGGCTACGCGGTAGAAGAAATCGGCATCAATGCCGTGAACGTTCTCGAAGGTTTTGAAAGCGCCCAATGAGGAATTAGAACAATGAACAGACTCACGCGTTTTATCGCACCGGTACTGTGCGCCACGGTACTCGGTGGCGCCGCCCACGCTGAAGAGCGAACGTTGCGCGTCTACAACTGGTTCGACTACATCACTCCCAAGGCGCTGGAAGACTTCAAGGCGCAGAACACCCAGACCAAACTGGTCTACGACATCTTCGACACCAACGAAGCACTTGAGGCCAAGCTGCTGACCGGTAACTCCGGCTACGACGTGGTGGTGCCCTCCAACGTGTTCCTCGCCAAGCAGATCGAAGCCGGCGTGTTCCAGCCCCTGGACCGTAGCAAGTTGCCGAACTGGAACCACCTCGATCCGAAGCTGATGAAGCTGCTCGAAGGCAACGACCCGGGCAACAAATTCGCCGTGCCGTACATGTACGGGACCATCCTGATCGGCTTCAACCCGGACAAAGTCAAAGCCGCGCTGGGCGACAAGGCGCCGGTGGACAGCTGGGACCTGATCTTCAAGGAAGAGAACATCAGCAAGCTCAAGCAGTGCGGCGTCGCCCTGCTCGACTCGCCGTCGGAAATCCTGCCCCTGGCCCTGCAACACCTCGGCCTGGACCCTAACAGCAAGAAGCCGGCGGACTACGAAAAAGCTGAAGCGCTGTTGATGAAAATCCGTCCGTACATCACCTACTTCCACTCCTCCAAATACATGGCGGACATTGCCAACGGCGACATCTGCGTCGCGGTCGGTTATTCCGGCAGCTTCTCCCAGGCCGCCAACCGCGCCAAGGAAGCCAAAAATGGTGTGGTCGTCGATATGCGCCTGCCCAAGGAAGGCGCGCCGATCTGGTTCGACATGCTCGCAATCCCCAAAGGCGCGAAGAACCCGGAAGACGCCTACACCTTCATCAACTACCTGCTGCAACCCCAGGTGATTGCACCCGTCAGCGATTTCGTCGGCTACCCGAACCCGAACAAGGACGCCACGGAACTGGTCGACCCGGCGATCCGCAACAACCCGAACCTGTACCCGACCGAAACCGCGATGGGTACGCTGTACACCCTGCAACCGTTGCCGCGCGATGCCGAACGCGCGCGGACCCGGGCCTGGACCAAGATCAAGTCCGGGACCTGATACCCGACCGAAAACCGAAGACCCGCGGCGACGCGGGTTTTTTTTGCCTGCGATATTTATGTACCACCCGACACGGGTGGCCGCCCGATACCTTCTCCCGATTCCGCGCTGCGCAATCAGCAGCGGCGCGCTCTCAGTCAGGAGACGACCATGTCCGAAACCGTTGCCCCGAGTGCAGAAGAGCTACTGACCCAACTGGTCACCGGCCCCTCGATCAGAGAAGTCGCAGCGGCCGCGCTGAGTCCTGCGCTCAACGCGCTGTATCCGCTGTTGAGGATTGACCCGACACTCGCCACGGTCGTCACCCCGACCTGGGTCGATACCGGCACCGAGGTAGTGCCCGGCCCCAACGTGTTTGAATCGCTCACCGATGTGTTGGTACGACTCGGTTTGTCAGGATCGACGGTGACGCTCATCGATGGAGAACACTTCCTGACCCTGCAACCGGGCGCGGAACCGCAGGCTCAACTGCCGGTGAAAATCGATGCCATCGGCTGCCTGCTCAATGCGCTCGCACCGCAGTTGTTTATCGCCTATCAGCAACAGCAGCTTGATTACTGGAACCAGGAGACAAGCCCTTCGACGCCGCGCTGGCATTCGCTCGCGAAATCGCTGCAGGACATCTGGAGCCCGGATCCCGCCTCGGACTGGGATGCGGATGAAAAAGCCATGGCCCAGGCCATCTTCGATCATCCGGATCGCGCAACTCGGACACAGGACAAATACCTGACCAAGGCCTGCCTGATCGACACCGATCGGCTTGAGAACGCCGTCAGCGAACACCTGCGCGTTCTGGATATCGCCGTGTTCGTGGGCACATCGGGCACGCGCACCTTGGTGCTGACGCACTCGATAGCCGAAGGGTTCAAGCGTTACGACTCGGTTGCCGCGCTGGGTGAAGCCGTGTTCAAACACCCTGGAACGTCAAGCCTTGAGCAGACCCTGCAATGGCGTCTGTATGAGCCCGAGGGCAACTTCTTTCACCACCAGGCCTGCGCGCTGATTGCGCTCGAGGTCGAAGCCATCGGTGCATTCGGTGCGGTCCAGCGCGCGTCTGCCACACCTCTTTCGCCACAAATCAGTGCGGCGGCAAAAAGCTTCACTGAATTTGAAGCCCTGCCATCGTCACGCTTCAACAGGGTTCAGGGGTTGCTGACCGACTGGCTGAAAAACGCTTCGTCGGCGGACCTCTCCCGCTACAGCCGACACTTGATGGACCTGGCACAGCTGCGGGAACAGGACGCCGGAAAAACCTTCGACGAGGACATCGCGTCACTGCCGGCGTTTGCGCTGCAGACCCTGCGAGAGCAGATGATCAAGGATCATCCCGCGGCAGCGGACCTGGACCTGCAAGACATTGAAATCAGCATCACCAGCGTCGTGGTGCTCGGCGCTGTCGTGATACCCGGCAAGACGCAGACCACCACGCTATCGCTGATCGAGCTGGCGCTGCAAAACCTGATTGCCATTCCGCTGGGAAACAAGACGGTAAACTGCAAAAACGGCGACGCAGTGCCCATCTGGATGACCCCTGCCTATCTTGAAAAGCTCGTCACACAGGTCAATATCGGTGGGGTTTACCCGGCGCTGATCAAGCGCAAGTTGCTTGACGACCCGGCAGAAACGTTGCGACGACAGACGCTCTACACCCGCCATCTGCGTATCCAGCTGCCCTTGCAGGCGCTGCAACAGAAGATGCGCGGCGAGGCGGGTATTGATGAACGTGGTTACCAGTACGTTAACGCCGTCATGCTGGAAAACGCTGCCGACCGCAGGGTAAACGGGCAGGAGATTGTCATTCGACCGCTGGCCTTTATGACCGGTGATCGCGCCAGCAGCCAAGGCGATGAAGTCGCCAACATGTTCGTCATCGGCCCCAGGCTCACCGATCAAGGACCGTGCCTGCTCTACCGACCATTGCTCACCCCCTCGTTGATGCAATACCCGAGCGAGGCCAATCTGCTGTATGCCATCAAACACGAAAAATCACTTCGCCAATCGATCCTGGCCTGGCTGTCCGACGATGTTCGGTTCAACTATTCCCAGTATGTGTTCTCGGGTGAGTTGCCTTCGGTCTGGACGTTGACCCAATTGCTGGTCGATCCCACGTCAGCCCTGGGCAAGATGGGCACGGTGACGCTCAGTGCAGCAGCCCTTGATGACACGCCGCTGGCCGCCCTGTTCAAGGCCAACGCCAACGCCATGATTACCTTGGCGGACCAACAATCGGTGTCCAATGCGCAAGCCCGCTGGGCAACACTCAAGCAAGGCACATGGATGCTGTTCAATGTCGCGCTGCCCTTTCTTGGTCGCACCGCCGGGGTGGCTGCGTGGATCTGGCAGATCATGGACGACTTGCAGGACATTACCGAGGCCGCTGAGAACGATGACAGCTCACTCGCCTGGTCCGCCCTGACCGATCTGCTGTTGACCCTCGGCATGGTGCTGGCTCATCGCGCTGCCACTCGCAACAAACCCGTCTCGCGGTTGCCCGAGAAGGTCGAGTCGCCACGCGTCATACCCGAAAGCAAGCCTGCGCACACCATCACGGTGAGTCATCTGCCCGACCTCAATCAGCCTCCACCCTCCCATGAGGTAGCGATGCACGCCATCGCCACGCTGCCGCCTTCATCCCTGGGCGTCTTGCTTGATGAACTGGCCGTCGCCGAACCCAAAGGGATGGCCGCCGCCTCCAGCGAGCCCGGCCTTCGCCAACACCTCGGTTCGCTCAAGGGAAAATGGTATGCGAAGGTTGGCCAGCGATGGTTCGAGGTCACCCTCAACGACAATGACGATGTGCAGATCATTGATTCACGCCGGTCTCCCGCACGCACGGGGCCGTTGCTGATCAAGAACGCCAGGGGTGAATGGTTTATCGATACGCGGCTGAGGCTCAAGGCCGGAGGCAAGGAGAAACAACGGCTGGAGCAACAAAACCGGCAACGCCAGGCTGAACTGAAACAGCAAATGATCGCGTTCGAAAGCCAGACCCAAAGCCGCGAAACAGAGCTCAAGGAAGCTCAAAAAAACGCCCAGGCGACGACCGCCACCGACACCCATCGCCGCGTGTACCTTGAAATGCTCGACGCGCAGATGTCACTCCTCAGCACCAACATGGAACAGATGAAAGCCTTCAATGCTCGCGAGGCGATTCCCAATTACCGAAAAGCAATGATCAGTCGCCTGGATTTCCAGCTATCGCTGCTGCAAAGATGGTTCGTTCAACAGCAGTCGGTTTTCGGCAATCAAATGCGCTTTTCCCTCGATCTTCTCGACAACCCGTCAACGGAAAATACACAGACCACCCGGCAAATCCATCAACTCACCGGCGAGTTGACCGCCAGCTACATCAATAAAATCGAGTCGGCACAGGCGTGCTTCGAGCAACTGAACCTGCTCGGCAAAGAAGCCATCGAAGTTATCCGCGACGTTAAAGCCAACATGCCGTCGTTCGATTTAAAGGACCTCAAACTGTTTCAGATCACACTCGGCCAGGAGTTGTGCCTCGACAACAGCGTTGAGCCCGCACCTGAAGCGCGCCAGGCACTGGAGAGCGTTGTCGAAAATGCAGGCCTTGCGATTCAGGCCTCACTGGACCTGATCGCTGACGAAGAAGTGCTGCACTTGCCGGATCGGATCGACGGGCTCAGCGATCTGGTGGAGCAACTGACGATCACCGACCAGCGCATCGTCGATCTGCCCACGGAGTTTCCCGGTCAGTTCCTGCAACCAGCCCTCGACGTGATGCGCCAACGTCTCGACGGTTTTCAACAGCGCACCGTGAAACACCTGGCGAGCTTGCTGCGGGAGCGCCAGGCGCTCGAGCCGCTACCCGGCCCTTCCCGTCCACCGACCGCGCCCGCCAAGCGAATCATCAAGACCCGCTACAAAGGTACTGTGGTGGGCCAGCCTCGTGCCGACTCCATGACACACGGTTCAGAACTGATCGACGTGACCTCGGCGTTGACCGGTAAAGTCATCTCGACTTTTCATGAGAAAACCCCGGGGGTCTGGGTTGAAAGAGTGGCCCCGCCACCGGTTTCCGCCGTCGTTCACCAACCCGACTTGAGTGCAAGCACCGCTCAAGGGCAGGCGTTGCTGGAGGGATTGGAAGCGTTCATTCGTCGAACGCAAGCCCATTCAAAAGGGATGCGTCGAATCCCCGTGGAAATAGAGGAGATGTTTCATCAGCAGGCTCACCGGCTGCAGGACGCCGCCAGCGCAATCGACGCAGCGTTGGTCGCGACCAATGCCACCGAGGGCGGTCCGGGATCCGTCGTCGTTTTGGTCAAGCAGCTAAACGACGCGGCGACCAAGCTGTATAACCAGGGACGCGTCACGCGAATCAGCATGACCAAACTACAGCCGCCGACAGCGGAGCGCGTCCGCTGGCTGCAAAGCGAAGGTCAGGTCGACATCGTCAAGAATCCCGGCCGACGCTTGCTCAAAAGCCGTAAACGAGACTATCTCGAGGAATATGAGGTCCGCGATCACAGCAACCAAAGTGTTCTGTGGTATGCCCACTTTCACTATGCGGAGCCCGCTTCACCTGCACAAGCCTTCACCGCGGCACACCTGAAAACCGTGCAACAACGACTGCTGGGTGGCGCATCCGAGTCCCGCCACGCCAACGACGACCTCCAGGCGATCTCAATCTACCGCAGCGAAATCAGTCCGCAACTGGCGACGTCCCTGTTCTTCGCAAAAGTACCGGCCTCGGCCTCAGGGTCATAAACCGTACTGAACCCGAGACCTGCATTCGCGGGTCTTTTTTTACCCGCGATATCTATCTACCACCTCCAGTGGCCGACGCCTGATTACCGTCGATGCACCAAGAGGCTTTCCCGGCCTCGTCATTGCCCCCACCTAAGGACGCCAGACCTTTTCCAGTCGCCCGAGCGCGGCGCTGATGGCCGCCTCGGGCACCGCCGCGAAACCCAGGACCAGCCCCGCGCGCTGGTCCACTGGTTCTGTCGAATTCGGCAGCCAGTATCCGCTCAGGGCATTGATCTCGACGTCGACACTCGCCGCCTGTTCTACCAGCTCGCGCTCGCGGGCCTGTGAGTCGACCGCCACGGTCAGATGCAGCCCTGCCGCGACACTCGGCAGGCTGCCGACGCCGGGAATATTCCGCGGCCAACCGGCCAGCAAGGTATTGCGCCGGCTCAGGGCCGCGCGACGCATGCGGCGGATATGCCGCTGGAAATGCCCGGCAGCCATGAACTCGGCCATGACCGCTTGGGTACTGACCTCGGAGTGCCGGACGTCCACCGCTCGCCGTTGCGAGAACGCCTGCACCAGCGTTGGCGGCAATACCAGGTAACCCAGGCGCAGCGCCGGGAAGGCAACTTTGCCAAACGTCCCGACGTACAAAACCCGGCCCTGCCGGTCGAGTGCGGCCAACGGGGCCAGTGGCGCGCCGCTGTAGCGGTATTCGCCATCGTAGTCGTCCTCGACGATCCAGCCTTGGGTACGTTCGGCCCAGGCCAGTAACTCAAGACGTCGCGCCAGGCTCATCACCACCCCGGTCGGGTATTGATGCGACGGCGTGACATACGCCAGTCGACAATCGCTGAGGCCATTCAATTCGTGGCAGTCGATGCCCTCACTGTCCACCGCCACGCCATGCAATCGCGCACCGGCCACGGCGAAGGCATGACCTGCCGCCCGATACCCCGGATTCTCGATCGCCACCCCATCGCCCGGTTCCACCAGCAGCTGTGCACAAAGGCTAATCCCCTGCTGCGCGCCGCTGGTGATCACTATTTGCTCAGCCGAACACTGCATCCCTCGTGAACTGCGCAAATACGCGGCGATCATGCCGCGCAAACGCTCGTCCCCCGCCGGATCGCCATAACACAGTTGCTGTAAATCCGGTTTACGCCAGAAAGCGGCATTCAGCTTGGCCCAGACCTCGAAAGGAAACAGATCGAACGCCGGAACACCCACCCGAAAAGCCCGCGGCGGACCGCTCGGCGGCAGGGCCAAATGGTTCTTTTCTACGCGCCCCAACGCGCCACTGTGGATAACTTTACTGGATGAAATCACAGGTAAATCCAGCCAATTTGTGGATAAGGCTGTGGGTAACCCTGTTGACAACCCTGTGGATACTTTTGTGGATAATTTTTTTCCGGATGCCGCGGTTTGAGGCAATTGCGCGACGTAAGTCCCGTCACCGACACGCCCTTCGATAAACCCCTCGGCATAGAGCTGGTCGTAGGCCCGCACCACACTGTTGCGGGAAATTGCCAACGCCGCCGCCAGATCCCGGGTGGCCGGCAATCGCGTGCCACCGGCCAGTCGTCCGTCGAGCACCCGCAGGCGCAAGGCCTGATAGAGCTGGCGACTCAGACCTTGGCGACGGTCGAGTTCGATACCCGCGGGGTTGAAGGACAATGAAAGCGACGTCTCGCTCATGACAATGGACCTATGAAATTGGTCATTAATGGCTCTTACAACAGACCAATAGCCTGCCTAGGATGGATGCATTCGCCAAGGAATATTTCCATGTACAACCCCAGCGGCTTTGCCATCAAAGATTTGCATGAACTGCAGCAGCAGATAATCGACACGCGTCTCGCGATGGTGGTCACCCACGGCGAGCAAGGTTTGCAAGCCAGTCATCTGCCGCTGTTATTCAATCCTGAGCAGGGCCCGAATGGCACCCTCTACGGCCACTTCGCCCGGGGCAATCCCCAGTGGAAGGAACTGCAGAACGGCGCCGAAGCCCTGGTGATTTTTACCGGTGCCGACGCTTATGTCAGCCCGGGGTTTTACCCGAGCAAAGCCGAGCACGGCAAAGTCGTGCCGACCTGGAACTACGTCGCCGTGCACGCTTACGGAACCGCCGACGTGTTCACCGATGCCGATCGCCTGCTCAACCTGGTGAGTGCGCTGACCGATCGTCACGAAGCAAGTCGCCAGCAGCCGTGGAAAGTCACCGACGCGCCCGCCGACTACATCGACGGCATGCTCAAAGCCATCGTCGGGTTTGCCCTGCCGATCCAGCGCCTGGAAGGCAAGCGCAAGCTCAGTCAGAACCGCAGCGCTGCAGACATCGCCGGTGTGCGCGAGGGGCTCGCCGCCAGCCCTGATGTGCATGACCAGGCCCTCGCCCACTTGATGCGTTAAGGAATGAACATGAGTCAGATTGAAATTCGCCCGGTCAGCGCAGACGATCACGCCGCCTGGCTGCCGCTGTGGCAAGCCTACCTGCGCTTCTACAACACCGAATTGCCCGAGGCGGTCACGGACAGCACCTGGCAGCGCATGCTCGACCCGAATGAACCGACTCACTCGGCGTTGGCCTGGGTCGATGGCAAGGCGGTCGGCATGGTGAACTTCATCTACCATCGCTCGAACTGGAGTATCGAAAACTCCTGCTACCTTCAAGACTTGTTGGTAACGCCGCAAACCCGGGGCACCGGCATCGGCCGCAAGCTCATCGAATTTGTGTACGCCACCGCCAAAGCGGATGGTTGCTGCAAGGTCCACTGGCTGACCCACGAAACCAACGCCACCGCGATCCAGCTCTACGAGCGCATCGCAGAACGCCCCGGTTTCATCCAGTTTCGCAAAGCCCTTTAAGGTTCAAGGAGAACACTATGTCGACTTCACTCGCAGACTGGAAAGGCGCCCCGGCGCCGTCGGTTCAAACCATCGAAGGGCGTTTCATCCGCCTGGAAAAACTCGACCCGTCGCGTCACGCCGAGGGTTTATGGAAAGCCCTGCAAGGCCCGGGATCAGACCCGAAACTCTGGGACTATCTGCCTTACGGTCCTTTCCCGGAGCGCAGCGCTTTCAATGATTGGCTGAACAACCATGCGGCCAACAGCGACCCGTATTTCTTCAGCGTGATCGACCGTGCCAGCGGTGATGTACAGGGCCTCCTGAGTCTGATGTCGATCGTCCCGGCCCAAGGTCGCATCGAAATCGGCCACGTCACCTTCGGCGCGCCGATGCAGCGTTCGCCGAAAAGCACCGAGGCCGTTTACTTACTGGCCAAGGAATCCTTTGCACTGGGCTACCGGCGCCTGGAGTGGAAATGCAATAACGGCAACGCCCGCTCCAAGTACGCGGCCGAGCGGCTGGGGTTCAGCTTTGAAGGCGTGTTCCGTCAGCACATGGTGGTCAAGGGACAGAACCGGGATACGGCGTGGTATTCGATTCTGGATTCAGAATGGCCGGCGATTGGTGCGGGGTTTGAGCGGTGGCTATCCGATGAAAACCAGACGGAGTCCGGGCAGGTGAAAACACTGGCTGAATGCCGCGGTTAATTCGTCGACTGTACTGACGTTTTCGCGAGCGAGCCCGTTCCCACAGGTTCTCGGTTGACCACACTTTTGTGATCAACACATAACCCATGTGGGAGCGGGCTCGCTCCGGGCGGCGTTCCGGCGAATGGCTTCACGCCAATTTTTGCGCAAGCACCGCTATATGCTCAGGCCCAATCCCGCAGCATCCGCCCAAATGACTGGCGCCGCGCGCTTTCCAGTCCGCCGCCCACTGCAGATACCCCGGCGGGTCGAGATCCTCGCGCAACGGGTCCAGACCGTCATTGGCCGTGGCCTCTTTCGGTTGTGGCGGGAACGCATTGGCGTACGCGCCGATGTGAATCTTCACCCCCAAACGCTGAAAGGTTTCCCGCGCCGCATCGATCGCAGCGCCGATCACTTCCGGCTGACTGCAGTTGAACAGCAACACCTCGACGCCCAGTTCAGCCGCCACCGCAGCGGCCTCAGCGACTGGCTCACCGGAACGTAAACGCGGCACTTCGTCCGTGTCCTCATCCTTCAAGGTAAACGAAAGCCAGAACGGCTTTCCGTCCTTGGGCAGGCCGGCGTGTATGGCCCGCGCCTCGACGATGGAGCTCTGTGTTTCGGCTAGCCACAGGTCGACATGAGGTGCTAGCCCCTTGACCAGCGGCGTCAGCAATTCAGTCACCCGAGCAGCGTCAAAAAGGTCTGGGCGATAGGAGCCGAACAACGGTGGCAACGAACCGGCCACACGTACAGCCTTGCCCGAAGCCTCCACCGCCCGCCGCGCCAACTCACCGGCCAGCGCCGCGAGAGCCTGCCCTTCTGCTGCAAAACGCTCTTCGCCGATGTGAAACGGCACCACCGCGTAACTGTTGCTGGTGATCACGCTGGCACCACTTTCGATATAAGCCGCGTGCACCGCCTCTACTGCCTGCGGCGCTTCACTCAAGGCCAGCGCCGCCCATTCGGGCTGCCTGAAGGGCGCTCCAGCGCGCTGCAGTTCACGACCCATACCGCCATCCAGAATTACCGTGCTTCCTGCGCCCATATGCTTTTCACTCATATGCTTATGAAAATAACTCACTACCAAGGTAGTTCTTATAACTATTTAATACGCACCATTCGGTTAATCACAACCACTTTTTTTTTCAGGGATCGACTGTGAAATTTAAACCACTCCTGGCCCTGGGCCTGACGATTCTGGCTGCCTCCACCCAAGCCTTTGGCGGAGCAACGCTGGACCGCATCGAACAGAAGAAAGAACTGGTGGGCGTGTTGATGGAAAGCTATCCACCGTTCTCATTCCTCAACGACCAGAACCAACTCGACGGATTTGACGTCGATGTGGCCAAAGCCGTGGCGGACAAACTGGGCGTCAAACTGCGTCTGGAAACGCCGTCCTGGGACGTCATCGCTGCCGGTCGCTGGAGCGGCCGTTACGACATCTGCGTCTGCTCGATGACGCCGAGCAAGGCACGGGCCGAAGTCTTCGATTTCCCGGTCGAGTACTACGCTTCGCCAGCCGTGATCGTGGTCAATGCCAAGGATGATCGCATTCACAGCGCCAAGGACCTCAGCGGCAAGAAAGTCGGCCTCACCAGCGCCTCCAGCTACGAAAGTTACCTGAATAAAAACCTGGTGATCGAAGGCGCTGAAGACACCCAGTTGCAGTACCCGTTCGAGGATGTGCAAATCGCGCCGTATGACACCGATAACGTGGCGTTCCAGGACCTGGGGCTCGGGGCCGGCGTGCGACTGGATGCGATCCTCACCAACCTCGTCACCGCGCAACCGCGTCTGACCGAAGACAAGCGCTTCAAGCTGGCCGGCGAGCCGCTGTACTCGGAGCCGAACTCGGTGGCCATCGAGAAAGGTGACGCGCAGTGGGACGCCAAGGTGCGTGAGGTCTTTGCGCAACTGAAGCAGGACGGCACCCTGAGCAAGCTCTCGCAAAAATGGATCGGTGCCGACATCAGCCAATGACTTCTTTCCCGACACCTCCTCAGCCACCGCAACCGGTGGCTGAGTCGCGGCTGCAACGAATTTTCGGTTTCCGCACGCGGCTGTATCTGACGTGGGCGGCGATGTTTGGTTTGTTCGCCAGTTTCTTCCTGAGCTTCGACCTGAAGTTCTCGATCATCCTCGACAAACTGCCCAACCTGATCGGCCTGCACCTGGCACCGAACGGCTTCTTGCAAGGCGCGGCGCTGACGCTGTTTCTGTGCCTGGCCTCAATTGTGACGTCGTCGCTGCTGGGTTTCGTCACCGCTCTGGCTCGGCTGTCGAAAAGCGCCGTGGCCTTCGGCATCGCCAGTTTCTACGCCTCGTTCTTTCGCGGCACGCCGCTGCTGATCCAGATCCTGCTGATCTACCTCGGCCTGCCGCAACTGGGCGTCGTTCCAGGCGCAGTCACCGCCGGCATCATCGCCTTGTCGCTTAACTACGGCGCCTACCTGAGCGAAATCTTTCGCGCTGGCATCCTCGGTGTCGCCCATGGACAACGCGAAGCCTCCCTGGCACTGGGCATGCGCGAAACCGTGATCTTCTGGCGCGTCACCCTGCCCCAAGCCATGCGCACCATCATCCCGCCGACCACCAACCAATTCATCTCGATGCTCAAAGACTCGTCGCTGATCTCAGTGATGGGGGTTTGGGAAGTGATGTTCCTGGCGCAATCGTATGGACGGTCGAGCTATCGGTATATCGAGATGCTGACGACGGCGGCGATTATTTACTGGGTGATGTCGATTGGGCTGGAGCTGATTCAGGCAAGGATGGAGCGGCATTACGGGAAGGCGTATTTGAGTCGGAGTTAGGCTGACGGTGCACACGCAGACATCATTCTGTAAAAACCCTCCGCTATACCAGACGGCCCGCTTATAACAAAAAGGCCGTCTCACATGCCCTTCTCCCCCCAGCGCCTGGCACTCAGCATCGCGTTGTTGATCAGCACCGGCGCCCACGCCGCACCCTTCAAGAATGTGCAGATCGACACGCCGACCACCGCTGCACAAACCCTGGGCGGCGCAGACACGCTGACGATTTTAGCGCCGGGCAGCATCACCAACGCTGGCAAGGCAGTGAGCCTGAAAGACGGCACCAGCGGCGTGGGTGTGGTGATCGATAACTCGGGCAGGATCATCTCGACCGGCGGCCGGGCGATCGACAGCAGCGGTGACCTGACTCAGGCACGCAACTACAGCATTTATAATCGCGCGGGTGGGCAGATTCTCGGCTTCAACGACGCGTTGCGCATCGACAGCAACTTCGCCAGCGGCAGCTTGCTGATCGACAACAGCGGCATTATCCGCTCGACCACCGGCCAAGGGCTGGACCTGGATGCGCTGCGCAGTGCCGGGGTCAAAACGACGATCATCAATCGCGCAGGCGGGTTGATTCGCGGGGACGCCAGCGATGGCATGAAGACCGGCGCCAACGCGATAATCACCAACTATGGCGAGATCTCTACCGGCGACGCTCGAATCGCTGACAACAAATTCGACGGTATCGACATCGACACCGCGACCGGCGTGACGGTGACCAACTACGGCAGCATTTCCGGTGGCCGCCATGGCATCACCACTGACCTGGGCGCGACACTCACCAACTACGGTCAAATCACCGGCCGCAATGGCTCGGGCTTCGGCTCCGATGGCGACGGCACCGTCATCAACCACGGCACGATTACCGGTGCTTATTCGGGCCTGCAACCCAATGGCGACGGTGATGGCGTGGACATCGACAAGCTCGCCCACATCGAAAACTACGGCACCATTCAAGGTGTCGGTGCCGGCGGTGTCGACAAGGGGGGGTTCGCCAACGGCAGCGAAGGCATCGCGTTGGGTGGCGGCTATGTGTTGAACGCCAGCGGGGCGCTGATCAGCGGCGCCAACAGCGCCATTTTGGTGGACGACGGCAGCGGCGGTTCGGGCGTGGCCGCGACCACGCTGGAAAACTTCGGCACCATTCAGGGCCTCGACGGATTCGGCGTGAAGTTCGTCGGCGGGTTCGATGACAGCGTGATCAACGGCGGCACGATCAGCGGCAGCAATGGCCTGGCGCTGGACTTGGGTGGCGGCAACGACAACCTGACAGTGCGCAATGGCAGCCGCTTCGTCGGCATGGTCGACGGCGGCAGCGGTGACGACCACGTGGTGATGGACGACGCGGCGGGCGGCCATTTCGGTGCGAGTCGCAACTTCGAATGGCTGGAGGTCAAGCACGGGGCCTGGACGCTGACCGGCAGCGGTGATTTCAGCGAGGGCGGCGCGGTGCGCAATGGTGCAACGCTGATCAACCAGGGCGGCATCGCTGGCACTTTGACCGTCGATGCGGGCGGTGTATACGCAGGTGGTGGTTCGGTCGGCAACTTGCTGGTCAACGGGACGTTACGGACCAACACTCAACTCGGCACAGCAACCATCACCCACGACTTGACCATGGGCAGCGGCGCGACCCTGGCCTACGGCGTCAATGCCGATGGCAGCAGCGCGCCGATCCAGGTCGGCGGCTTAGCCAACCTGAACGGCTCAACCCTGGCGGTGAACCCTGGCAGCGGCACTTATCCGTGGCAGAGCCACTACACCGTCCTGCAAGCCGCGAACATCAACGGCACCTTCGGCAAGGTCACCAGCGACTACGCGTTCATCACGCCGACCCTCGCTTACACCCCGACACAAGTCGACCTGACCTACACGCGCAACGATGTCGCCTTCAACCAATTCGCCGTCACGGGTAACGGCAGCAACGCCGCCAACAGCCTGGCCTCGATGGGCAAAAATAACGCGCTCTACAACGCACTGCTGAACACCACCAGCGCCACGGCCGGCGCGGCGATCGAGCAACTCGCCGGCGCCAGCAACGCTAACCTGACCAGCGCCACCCTCAGCGCCAGCAGCCAGATCGGCAGCAGCATGCTGTCGGCGATGCAGCAAATGGGCGGTGGTCCAGGATTGCTGGTCGGCCTGGATCAGCGCGACACCCCAGTACTCGCCGCCGCTGGCGTTCCCTCTGAAGCCCGCAACCTCAATGACCCGAACGCCCAAGGCCGACTCTGGCTGCAAGCCATCGGTGGCTACGGCAAGCTCGATGGCGAGCATGGCAGCAGCGGCCTGGAGCAGCGCACCAAAGGCAGCGTGCTCGGGGCCGACTGGGCGCTCAATCCGCAATGGCGATTGGGTGTTCTGGGCGGTTATTCGAAAACAGATCTGGATGCCACGGGAGTCGATGGCAATGTCGAGAGCTGGCACGCCGGCGTCTATGCCTTGCGCCAAAGCGGTCCCTTCGTTTTGCGCCTCGGCGCCGCGTACAGCGGTCATCAGGGTGAAAGCAAACGCACGGTGGCCTTCAACGGCTTCAGCGACCGCCCAAAAGGCGATTACGACGCCGACAGCCAGCAGGCCTTCGCCGAACTGGGCTACGCAATGGGCAGCGGTCGACTCAGTGCCGAGCCGTTTGCCAACCTCGGCTACCAGCGTTATCACCGCGACCGCTACCAGGAAAAAGGCGGCGCCGCCGCACTTCAAGTCGACAAACAAACCCAGGACAACTTCAGCAGCACCTTCGGCCTGCGCCTGGCGCACCTGAGTTCGCTGGAGAACGGCATGAGCCTGACGCCCCGTATGACCGCAGGCTGGAAGCACACCTATGGCGATGTCAGTAACTCGACGCGTCAGGCTTTTGTGGTCGGGGGAACGGCGTTCAGCGTTGATGGCAGTTCACTGGACCGTGACAGTCTGGTGCTGGAAGCCGGGCTGGACCTGGGCATTTCGGCGCGGCATTCGGTGGGGATTGGGTACAGCGGAGAGATGGGGAGCAACAGCCGCAATCATGGGGTGATTGGGCAGTGGCAGATGAGTTTCTGATCCGTAAAAAACAGACCAGTCCGGAAAGGTTGTAGGCAAATACTCCGCCGTGTGAAGGCCAATGCACACGTAATCTGCGGAGTAGGATTTTTGCTACAACCGAATTTCCATGGCCCTTCAAAAATGCCGGAAACGCCCGGCATTCAAGGACCAGCGCTCCCTCCTAGAGTTTGACCTTCTCAAAAACAAGGTCAAATTCAATGCCCACGCCGTCCACTTATCGCCCGCATCGACTCGCCCTGGCGATCGCCCTCTCCCTTGGCTGCATCGATGTATCGATGGCTCAGCAACCAGAGATTGATGCGGCTGTCGAAGCGCCCGACAAAAAAGCTCGAACAACCGCTTGGCGAAAAAGTGATGATCTTTTGGCGATCAGGAACTTCATTGGTCCGATGCAGCATGCCGTCAAACCCGCTTCACTAAAGCCACAAGAACCGGTAATTCAGCCGCCAACTGATTCGGCTGCCCCGGAACCTGTAGATCTCGCAGCGCATCTTTACGACTTTCCCGAAACTGCCGACGATTCGCTCCCACCACCATCGCCCGCAACACCGGAAGGCGAACCCGGCCCGGTTTCGGCTGAGGTGCCAGCGAATCCTGCTCCACCTGTAGCCGCTACCACGGAACCCATCGATCCAGCGGAGCCTCTTTACGAGTTACCCGGGAACAATGATGTCCCGCTCGAAACGGTAGATAACGATTTACCGATGACGTTCGACGAATTCTCAAATGCCGATGGCGTCAAGCGCACCACTGCAGCAGGGCGGTACGAAAGCATCGACGGCGTCTCACTGACACTGGGGATGGGAGATGACCTTCTTATCATCGGTAGCGGTGTCAGCTTTGCAGGAGAAATTCAGGGCGGTGGTGGGAAAAACGCAATACTGCTCGACTCCCCCGAGGGCGGCGTACTCGACAAAACCAGTCACTTTTCCGGGTTGCGAGTCGCGCAAGGCGCTTGGTCTTTGACGGGTAAAGACGACTTCGACCGCGGAGCCGAGGTATTGGACGGCGCAACGCTGTTCAACATGGGCAGCATCGCGGGTGATGCCATTGTTCGCGAAGGGGGTCGCTACGGTGGCCAAGGTGAAGTACGCAATCTTTATGTAGACGGTACATTGCAGGTCAGCGAGCGGCTTGGCGCTCCACACGTCAGAGAAGACCTGATATTCACAGAGGGTGCCACGCTCTCCTACGGCGTAACGGCTACCGGCAAGCCTCCCACCATCATCGTCGAAGGTATTGCAGCGCTTGAAAATGCCTCACTGGAGGTTGCTGCACTGCCGGGCAACTATCCCGACAGCAGTGATTACACAGTGCTGAAAGCCAGCCTGGTGGAAGGAAAATTCGGTAGCGTCACGAGCAATCTGGCGTACATGACGCCGAAGCTGTCTTACTCCAAGACTGATGTGGTGCTCAACTACGCTCGCAATGAAGTACCGATAGAGGATTTCGCCGCAGACGACAATGCTCGAGCGTTTGGCCAAAGCGTGGCCGAGCCGACGGCTAAAACAAGTGAGTCCAATGCGGCCGTCACCGCCCTGCTCACCACCGACAAATCCACCGCCACCTACGCTCTTGAGCAACTGGCCGGTGACAGCAATGCCAACCTCGTCAAGGCAACCCTCAACAGCGACAGCCCCGTCAGCGCCTCCTTGCTCTCGACCATGCGCCAACTGGACCGCGCCAGCGCGTACAACCCACGCGGCAACCGTTCCAACTCGCCACGACTCGCCGCCGGCAGCCCGGAAAACGGCAGGGTCTGGCTGCAAGCCTTGGGACACGGTGGAACGCTGGATCGCGACCACTACGCTCTGCAAACGTCGACCAAAGGCCTCGTTCTGGGCGCAGATTGGGGTGTCGATGAGGAATGGCGTGTCGGTGTGATGGGCGGCAAGTCTGAGACTCGCCTGGACAGTCGTGAACTCGACGGCGATTTTGACAGTTGGCACTTGGGCGCCTATGCCCTGCGCCAGAACGGCCCCATGTCGCTGCGCTTGGGCGCGACCTACAGCAATCACGACGCCAGCACTAAACGTCGGGTTGCCTTCAACGGTTTCAGCGACCGCCCCGAAGGCCGTTATGCTGCCAGCACCCAGCAGGCCTTCGCGGAAGTGGGTTACAACCTGGGTCGAGCCAATGTCAGCATCGAACCCTTTGCCAGCCTTGGCTACCAACGCTATCAGCGCGACGGTTACACGGAAAAAGGTGGCGCGGCAGCGTTGAAAGTCCACGGCCAGACCCAGAACAACCTCAACAGCACGTTCGGCCTGCGACTGGCGAAGATCAACACCCTGGATAACGGCATGCAACTGACCCCGAGGTTCAGTGCCGGCTGGAAACACACCTACGGGGATATCGACATCGACACCCGTCAGCGACTGGCAACGGGCGGAAAGAACTTCACCGTTTCCGGTGCGCCGCTGGACCGTGACAGCTTGCTGGTTGATACAGGTCTGGACCTTGGCTTGTCAGCGAAACATACGTTGGGGGTCGGCCTTAACGGCGAGATTGGCACTGACAGCCGCAATCACGGCGTAATGGGACAGTGGCGGATGGCGTTCTGATCAACCATTGATTCACCGCAGTCCCAGTGGGAGCGAGCAGGCTCGCTCCCACATGTTCAAACGCGAAACTGCGGGCAAAAAAAAGGGGAGCACATGCCCCCCCGAGGTTTAAAACGGTGTATCGAGGCTGTTATCTCAGCCTTCGATCTCGATCAGGATTTCGCCCGGGTTCACCCGGTCGCCCTTCGCCACATGGATGGCGGTGACTTTACCGGCGATGGCCGCCTGGACTTCGGTTTCCATCTTCATCGCTTCGGTGATCAGCACGGCCTGGCCGGCTTTCACGGTATCGCCTTCCTTGACCAGCACGTCGACGATGTTGCCCGGCATGGTGGTGCTGACGTGGCCCGGAGCTGTGGCTTGCTTGCGCTTGCTGTTGCCACCGCTGACGAATTCGTTGAGCGGTTCGAACACCACTTCTTCCGGCATGCCGTCGATCGACAGATAGAAGTGACGCTTGCCTTCAGCCTTGACGCCAACACCGGTAATGTCGACGCGGTAGGTTTCGCCGTGAACGTCGATGACGAACTCGGTCGGCACGCCTTCACCACCGGCCGAGGTCACACCGCCGGCTTCAGGAATCGGCAGCAGCACTTCTGGCGTCAGGGTGCCGGCCGCGCGCTCTTCAAGGAATTTGCGGCCGATGTCCGGGAACATGGCGTAAGTCAGCACGTCTTCTTCAGACTTGGCCACGGCACCGATCTCGGCACGCAGCTTGGTCATTTCCGGCTTCAGCAAATCGGCCGGACGCACGTCGATCACGTCTTCGCTACCAATCGCCTGACGACGCAGTTTCTCGTTCACAGTGCCCGGCGCCTTGCCGTAGCCGCCTTGCAGGTAGAGCTTCACTTCGTTGGTGATGGTCTTGTAGCGCTCGCCGGCCAGCACGTTGAAGAACGCCTGGGTGCCAACGATTTGCGAAGTCGGGGTCACCAGCGGCGGGAAACCAAGGTCTTCACGAACTCGCGGGATTTCGGCCAGCACCTCGGCCATGCGGTTCAGGGCCCCCTGCTCTTTCAGCTGGTTGGCCAGGTTGGAGATCATCCCGCCCGGTACCTGGTTGACTTGCACACGGGTATCGACTGCGGTGAACTCGCTTTCGAACTGGTGGTATTTCTTGCGCACGGCGTAGAAATACAGACCGATCTCTTGCAGCAGCTCCAGGTTCAAACCGGTGTCGAACTCGCTGCCTTTAAGGGCGGCGACCATCGACTCGGTGCCTGGGTGGCTGGTGCCCGAAGCGAAGCTGGAGATCGCGGTGTCGATGTGGTCGGCACCGTTTTCGATGGCCTTGAGTTGGCACATCGTGGCCAGGCCAGCGGTGTCGTGGGAGTGGATGAACACCGGCAGCGATTGCTCGGATTTCAACGCCTTGACCAGTTCGCCGGTGGCGTATGGCGTCAGCAGACCGGCCATGTCCTTGATCGCCACCGAGTCGCAACCCATGGCTTCCATTTGCTTGGCTTGAGCCACGAACGCGTCAATGGTGTGCACCGGGCTGGTGGTGTACGCGATGGTGCCTTGGGCATGTTTGCCGGCCGCTTTTACGGCTTCGATGGCGACGCGCAGGTTACGCACATCATTCATGGCATCGAAGATGCGGAATACGTCGATGCCGTTGACCGCGGCCTTGGCGACGAAAGCCCTGACCACATCGTCGCTGTAATGGCGGTAGCCCAGCAGGTTCTGGCCACGCAGGAGCATTTGCAGGCGCGTGTTAGGCAGCGCGGCGCGCAGTTGGCGCAGACGCTCCCACGGGTCTTCTTTGAGGAAGCGTACGCAAGCGTCGAAAGTCGCGCCGCCCCAGCATTCCAGCGACCAGTAGCCGACTTTGTCGAGCTTGTCGCAGATCGGCAGCATGTCTTCGGTGCGCATGCGGGTGGCGAGCAGCGATTGGTGGGCGTCGCGCAGGATGGTGTCGGTTACAAAGATCTTCTTGCTCATTCTTATATTCCTCACAGGCCTGCGTGGGCGGCGATGGCGGCGGCGATGGCCAGGGCCAGCTCTTCGGGTTTGCGCTTGATCGAGTAGTTGGTCAGTTCAGGGTGGCTATCAACGAAGCTGGTATTGAACTGGCCGCTACGGAATTCAGGGTTACGCAGGATTTCCTGGTAGTACGCGGCAGTGGTCTTGACCCCTTGCAGACGCATGTCGTCGAGGGCGCGCAAGCCACGGTCCATTGCTTCTTCCCAAGTCAGCGCCCACACCACCAGTTTCAGGCACATGGAGTCGTAGAACGGCGGAATGGTGTAGCCGGTGTAGATGGCCGTGTCGGTGCGCACGCCGGGGCCGCCGGGCGCGTAGTAACGGGTGATCTTGCCGAAGCTCGGCAGGAAGTTGTTTTTCGGGTCTTCGGCGTTGATCCGGAATTGCAGCGCGAAACCGCGGTGCTGGATGTCTTCCTGTTTCACCGACAGCGGCAGGCCGGACGCAATGCGGATCTGCTCACGGACGATGTCGATCCCGGTGATTTCTTCGGTGATGGTGTGTTCCACCTGCACCCGGGTGTTCATCTCCATGAAGTACACCTCGCCCTCGGCGAGCAGGAACTCCACGGTGCCAGCGTTCTCGTAGCCCACGGCCTTGGCTGCGCGCACAGACAGGTCGCCGATGTAGGCGCGCTGTTCCGGGGTCAGTTGCGGGCTTGGCGCGATTTCGATGAGCTTCTGGTTACGGCGCTGGATCGAGCAATCGCGCTCGAACAGGTGCACCACGTTGCCAAAGCTGTCGCCGAGGATCTGCGCTTCGATGTGTTTCGGGTTGACGATGCATTTTTCCAGGAACACTTCCGCCGAACCGAAGGCCTTGGTGGCTTCGGAAATGACGCGCGGGAAGGCTTGTTCGAGTTCTTCACGGCTGTCGCAACGACGAATACCCCGGCCACCACCACCGGACGTGGCCTTGAGCATGACCGGATAACCGATGCGGTCGCCTTCGATCAGGGCTTCGGCGATGTCCGCAACGTTGCCTTCGGTCCCCGGAGTGACGGGCACGCCCGCCTTGATCATGCTGCGACGGGCTTCAGTCTTGTCGCCCATGCGGCGAATCACTTCAGCCGATGGACCGATGAACTTGATGCCGCGCTCGGCGCAAATGTCCGCCAGTTCAGCGTTTTCCGACAGGAAACCGTAGCCGGGATGCAGGGCATCACAACCGGTTTCGACCGCCAGATTCACCAGCTTGCGCGCATTGAGGTAACCGGCCAATGGCTCGGCACCGATGCTGTGGGCCTCATCCGCACGCTTCACATGCAAGGCATGGCGGTCGGCGTCGGAATAGATCGCGACCGAGCGAATGCCCATCTCGGCGCAGGCACGCACGATTCGTACGGCAATCTCACCACGGTTGGCGATCAGGATCTTTTTTATCACTTGGAGGTTCCCTTGAGCCGGTGGTACCCACGACCTGCTAGACCAGGTCGACGCGTGACTAAATGTTTCGACTTAGTCGCAGCCCCACACTAGCCCCCACAAGGGATTAACAAAAATGATTAATAATTGGGTTAGCCATAAGTAAAGACTTATAGTTGATCCATCAGCTTGTGGCGAGAGTGCTTATAAAATGCGTAAGTCATTGATGCGTATGACATTGCGTCAATTGCAGATCTTCAATGAGGTCTGTGATTTGAGGTCGTACAGCCGGGCAGCCGATGAAATGTCCCTCACCCAACCGGCCGTCAGCTTGCAGATTCGTCAGCTTGAGGAGTTGATTGGTCAGCCTTTGTTCGATTACGTCGGCAAAAAACTCTACATGACGGAAGCCGCCGAAGCACTACAGCGTGCCAGTCGAGACATTTTCGGGCGCCTGGAAAACCTCGATATGCAGCTGTCGGACATGCAGGGATCGTTGCAGGGACAGCTGAAACTGGCGGTGGAATCCAGCGCCAAGTATTTCGTCCCGCACTTGTTTGCTGCGTTCAAGCGTCAGCATCCGGAAGTGAATCTGCAACTGACGGTGGTCAACCGAGGGCAGGTGATCCGTCGACTGTCTGATAACCGCGACGACCTGGTGATCATGTCCATGGTGCCGCAGGACATGGGGCTGGAATTCCTGCCGTTCCTCAACAACCCGATCGTGGCCGTGGCGCCACCGGACCATCCGCTGTGTCACATGGGGCCGCTGCGCCTGCAAGACCTCGAGCCTTACACCTTGCTGCTGCGCGAGCCCGGCTCTGGAACGCGTATGGCGTGCGAAGAGTATTTCAAAGAGAAGCGCGTGCACTTCAACCAGACGCAGGAGGTCTCATCGGCCGAAGCCCAGCGTGAATGTGTGCTGGCGGGTCTGGGCGTCGCGCTGTTGACGCGCCACGCCCTGAACCTTGAGTTGGCGACCGGCGGATTGGTCGAGTTACCGGTCGAAGAACTGCCGCTGTACCGCAGCTGGTGCCTGGTGCAGGCCAAGGCCAAACGGCTGTCGCCGGTGGCCCACGCATTCCTTGCGTTTATCCGCAGCGAACGGGTGCAGATCAGCGCCCTGGTTGAGCGTTTCGACGGGAAGTTGCGGGAGCTGCCTGCCAGTAGTTGAGTTCCAGATCAGAAAAATCGCCGATCTCGGCCAGCAACTGGCGGCGCTCGCAGCGATCTTCGATGGCGCGGCGAAATTCCATGCGGCGCTGGTCTTCTTGCTGGCGACGGGTTTTGACGGCGCTGTTGCGTTCTTCGTAGGGCTGGGCCATTTCGAGTCTCCCAAGGCGATTACGGGAGTTTCAAGATAGGCGCGAGGGATGACGGTTTGGCGGCGGGTGGGTTACAGAACGATGAAACTCGCAGACTGACCGCGAACCTGTGGCGAGGGAGCTTGCTACCGCTCGGCTGCACAGCCGTCGTAATGAGCCTGATGCGATTGGTCAGAACATCGCTGTGAATGGTTTGGGGCCGCTCCGCAGCCCAGCGGGAGCAAGCTCCCTCGCCACAATTCCAGCCATTATCAGTCGTCGAGGGCTTTCACTGATTTGGGCGACAGCCGCAAGCTGCGCAGACTGCGTTTGACGCTCTTGAGGTGGTTGACCAGGCTCGGCCCGCGCGCCATGGCCACGCCCATCGCCAATACGTCGATCACCACCAGGTGAGCGATACGCGAGGTCAGCGGCGTGTAGATTTCAGTGTCTTCATGCACATCAATCGCCAGGTTGACGGTCGACAGCTCGGCCAACGGCGTCTGGCTCGGGCACAACGTGATCAACGAGGCGCCGCTCTCGCGCACCAGGTTAGCGGTGATCAACAAATCCTTGGAGCGCCCGGACTGGGAAATACAGATCGCCACATCGGTCGGTTTCAAGGTGACCGCAGACATCGCTTGCATGTGCGGATCGGAATACGCCGCCGCAGTCAGCAGCAAACGGAAGAATTTGTGCTGGGCATCCGCCGCCACCGCGCCCGACGCGCCAAAGCCGTAGAACTCCACGCGTTGGGCCTGGGACATCAACGACACAGCCCTCTGCAATTCCACCGGATCGAGCTTCTCGCGAACCTCCATCAAGGTGTGCAGGGTGGTGTCGAAGATTTTCAGGCTGTAGTCCGCGACCGAATCGTCTTCATGGATCGCAAACTGACCAAAACTCGCACCTGCCGCAAGGCTCTGCGCGAGCTTGAGTTTCAAGTCCTGGAAACCGGAACAACCGATGGCGCGGCAGAAGCGCACGATGGTCGGCTCACTGATGCCCACGCTATGGGCCAGGTCGGCCATGGAGCTGTGCATCACCGCCGCCGGATCAAGCAGCACGTGGTCGGCGACCTTGAGCTCCGACTTGCGTAAGAGGTGGCGTGACTGGGCGATGTGTTGCAGCAGATTCAAAGGTCTGGACTCTTTGTTATTGGCAGGGGCCGGGGATGTAGCAAGCTTGTAGTTATACTACATGAATCGGCTTTTTGCCTGCTCAATGCGTAACTCGATGTCCCCATTCCACGCCACATACGCTTGATGTAGCACTTACAAGGGTTTTGCGTCCTCACCTAAAAGCGCCGCCAGGTCATCGGCCTCGACTGGACGGCTGATCAGGTAACCCTGCACTTCATCGCAGCGCTCGGCTTTCAAGAATTCCAGCTGCTCTGCGCGCTCCACACCTTCAGCCACCACTTTCAGCGACAAGCCATGCGCCATGGCGATGATCGCCCGGGTGATCGCTGCGTCCTCGCTGCCCTGCCCCAGACCGCGGATAAACGCCTGATCGATCTTCACGTAATCCACGGGAATGCGCTTGAGATAACTCAGGGACGAATAGCCCGTGCCGAAATCGTCGATCGCCAGTTTCACGCCCAGATCCCGCAGCTGCTGGAACGTCGCGATGATGTGCTCGACGCTGTCCAGCAACTGGCTTTCGGTGAGTTCGAGCTCCAGGTAGTGCGGCGCCAGACCGGTTTCTTCCAGTACCTGCCGCACCAGGCTGACCAACTTGCCCTGGCGCAATTGATGCACCGACAAATTGACCGACACGCGAATCGGCTCAAGCCCCTGCCGTTGCCATTCGCAGGCCTGCCAACAGGCTTGGCGCAACACGAACTCGCCGATCGGACCGATCAGCCCGGTTTCCTCCGCCAGACCGATAAATTCAGCGGGTGGCACACGCCCCATGGTCGGATGATCCCAGCGCACCAACGCTTCGGCAGCGTTCAGGCGTCCGGTGGCGAGGCAAAGTTTCGGTTGGTAATAGACTTGCAGCTGCTTCTCTTCGATCGCTTTGCGCAGCTGATTTTCAAGCTGCAATCGCTCAAGGGTGCTGGCCTGCAAGCTCTCGGTGTAGAACTGGAAGTTGTTGCCGCCCAAGTGTTTGGCGTGCTGCATGGCAATGTTCGACTGGCTGACCAGCGCGGAAATTTCCCTGGCGGTGTCCGGCAACATGCTGATGCCCATCGAGGCGCTGACCACCAGTTCATGGCCATCGACGGTGATCGGCAAACGCAGTTTGGTCGACAACCGGGTCGCCACGCGCGCCAGGCTCGACAGGTTGCCGTAGGCATCGAATATCACCGCAAATTCGTCACCGGAAAGCCGCGCGATGGTGTCCGCCTCGGGCAATGCGTTGACCAGCCGCCGGGCCATTTTCTGCAGCAACTGGTCAGCGACTTCATGGCCAAGGCTGTCATTGAGCAGCTTGAAACGATCCAGGTTGATATGCAGCAGCGCCAGGCTGCGACGCCCGCCCTGACGCACTCGCTGATGCGCTTCGCGCAGCCGTTCACGGAACAGCGAACGGTTGGCCAGGCCCGTGAGTTCATCGTAATGGGTCAGATAGCGCATGCGCTCTTCGGATTCCCGTCGAGCGGACAGATCGGCGAAGAAGCCAACAATATGGCTCACCTTTCCCCGAGCATCCCGAACAGCGTTGAGTTGCAGCCACTGTGGATAGAGCTCGCCGTTTTTGCGGGTTTCCACCAGCTCGCCCTGCCACGTGCCGTGCTGTTCCAGCGCATGATGGATCGCGCCGTAGTGCCTGCGCGCATCGCGGCTGCACGGCAACTCGACGACGTTGCGCCCGATCATGTCGTCGATGTCGTAGCCGGTGACCCGGCTGAAAGCCTGATTGACCGCGATCAGCGCGTAATTGGGGTCGAAAATCACGATGCCTTCGCTGGCCGCCTCAAACACCGTCGCCGCCAGTTGGCGCTGTTCTTCCTGGCCCTTGCTCGCGCTGATGTCGCGGCGGGTGCCGACCATGCGGATCACCCGACCATTTTCGCTGCGCTCGACCGCTCGTCCACGGTCCTCGATCCAGACCCAGTGACCGTCGCCGTGCCGCACCCGGTATTCGATCTGGTAATCCTCGCTGCGGCCTTTCAAATGCTCGACCAGGGCACGACGCAGCGACGGCAAGTCTTCGGGATGAAGGCGAGGCTTGAGGTGGCTGAGCATCGCGGTGACGAATTCCGGTTCCAGGCCGAACAACTCTTGAAGTTGGGTGTGATGGACTTCGTCAGTTTGCAGGTTCCAGTCCCACAGCCCGAGTTCACTGGCCTTCAACGCCAGCGCCAGTCGCGCTTCGCTCTTGCTCAGGGCCTGGTTGGCCGCGTCCAGTTCGAGGCTGCGCTGGGCGACCCGGTTTTCCAGCTCGACCTGGGCTTCGCGCAATTTGTCTTCGGCGCACCGGCGATGATCAATCTCTTTGGCCAATTCGTGATTGAGCTGGTCGCCGCAGCTCTGCGCCTGCTGCAGATGCTCGATCAGGGCCTGATTCTGAAAGCGCCGTAGCAAGCCGCTGTCGATCAACCTGTTGACCTGCCAGGCCACCACGCTCAACGCGCCCAATAAAATCAGCCCGAACCAGCCCCAACCCTGGCCTTGTTCATCTCCACCCCAGAAGAGATAGGCGATGGCCGGCAACAGGCAAGGCAAGGTAAAGGACAAGAATGCCGGCAGGCTGACCGCATACGCAACGCTGGCCGACAGGGCGGCGGCGCCGATCAGGCCGAATACCCAGGCTTGCTGCATGAAATTATCAGCGGGAACCAGAGCGATGCCGGCACCGGCCAGGGTCAGGCCTGTCATGGCGGAGCCCAGCAGGAACATGCGACGCCAGACCGGATGGGCCTGGCGATTGGGAATGGCCGAATCGAAGGCCGCGACTTGAATCACCCGCAGGGCCACCAGCGATAGAAGCCAGATCAGCCAGACACTGACGATGAAGTAGCGCTGCGGACTCCAGAGCAGTGCGGCACAGACCAGCCCGTTGATCAGCATGAACAGCGTAGGCAGCAGCGAGCCCTGGTAGAGCAGGCGCGTGCGCTCGACCGCCATTTCCATGGCGTACTGTTTGCGGATAACCCGGGGCTCCACAGAAGGGCCCGACAGGTCGGAGCTGAGGGTCATAGGCAATGTTCTTGTTCTTATAATGGTGAGCATGAGCCCGAAACGTGGACGGAGCATACACAAGCCGATGCCCTTACCAAACTGCCCCGGATCATAAAATCGACAAAATTTCAGCCCCCCGCCGCCGCCTCAAAACCCTTGGAGCGAGCCCCGCCAACGCTTGCAGCCAGTGACTGACCGGTCGTCATTCGTGCTTCTTTCATCGGCTAATGCAAAGCTCGGTTTGCCCGGTGTGACGGCGCACCCTAGAATGCCCCGATGCGCGATGATCTCTCCCTTCTGCTGAACTCCCTCAACGATGCCCAACGCCAGGCCGTAGCTGCCTCCGTGGGTCGTCAGTTGGTCCTGGCCGGTGCTGGTTCCGGTAAAACCCGAGTGCTAGTGCACCGTATCGCCTGGTTGATCCAGGTCGAGAACGCCTCGCCCCACTCGATCCTGTCGGTGACCTTCACCAATAAGGCCGCTGCCGAGATGCGTCATCGCATCGAGCAGCTGATGGGTATCAACCCGGCCGGCATGTGGGTCGGCACCTTCCACGGCCTGGCGCACCGCTTGCTGCGGGCGCACTGGCAGGAAGCCGGCCTGAGCCAGACCTTCCAGATTCTCGACAGCGACGACCAGCAACGGCTGGTCAAGCGGGTGATCCGCGAGCTGGGGCTGGACGAGCAACGCTGGCCGGCCCGCCAGGCTCAGTGGTTTATCAACGGGCAGAAAGACGAAGGTCTGCGCCCACAACACATTCAAGCCAGCGGCGACCTGTTCCTGGCGACCATGCGCAGCATTTATGAGGCCTACGAGGCCGCTTGCCTGCGCGCCGGTGTTATCGACTTCTCCGAATTGCTGCTGCGTGCCCTCGACCTGTGGCGCGATCACCCGGGCCTGCTGGCTCATTACCAGAAGCGCTTCCGGCACATTCTGGTGGACGAGTTCCAGGACACCAACGCCGTTCAGTACGCCTGGTTGCGTCTGCTGGCCAAGGGCGGCGACAGTTTGATGGTGGTGGGCGACGACGATCAGTCGATCTACGGCTGGCGTGGCGCGAAAATCGAGAACATTTATCAGTATTCCGACGATTTCCCGGATGCCGAGACCATTCGTCTGGAGCAAAACTACCGCTCCACCGCCGGGATTCTCAAGGCTGCCAACGCCCTGATCGCCAACAACACCGGGCGCATGGGTAAAGAACTGTGGACCGATGGCGGCGAAGGCGAAGCGATCAACCTGTACGCCGCGTTCAACGAGCACGATGAAGCACGCTACGTGGTGGAAACCATCGAAAGTGCGCTGAAAACCGGCTTGGCCCGTAGCGATATCGCGATTTTGTACCGCTCCAACGCCCAATCGCGCGTTTTGGAAGAAGCGTTGCTGCGCGAGCGCATTCCGTACCGCATCTATGGTGGGCAGCGCTTCTTCGAGCGCGCCGAAATCAAGAACGCCATGGCCTACCTGCGTTTGCTGGAAGGTCGCGGCAACGATGCCGCGCTGGAGCGGGTCATCAACGTTCCGGCCCGTGGCATCGGCGAGAAAACCGTTGAAGCGATTCGCGATCATGCGCGCCACAGTGACGTATCGATGTGGGAAGCCATGCGCTTGCTGGTCGCCAATAAAGCCCTGACCGGGCGTGCCGCTGGCGCGCTCGGCGCGTTTATCGAGCTGATCGAGAACCTTGCCGCCAAGTGCATGGAAATGCCGCTGCACCTGATGACCCAGACGGTTATCGAACAGTCGGGGCTGATTGCCTACCACGAAGCGGAAAAAGGCGAGAAAGGCCAGGCCCGGGTAGAGAACCTTGAGGAACTGGTCAGCGCCGCGCGCAACTTCGAAAACGCTGAAGAAGATGAAGACATGACGCCATTGGCGGCGTTCCTCGGCCACGCGTCGCTGGAGGCCGGTGATACCCAGGCCGACGAGCACGAAGACAGCATTCAGCTGATGACCTTGCACAGCGCCAAGGGCCTGGAATTCCCTTACGTGTTCCTCGTGGGCATGGAAGAAGGCCTGTTCCCGCACAAGATGAGCCTGGAAGAGCCGGGGCGTCTTGAAGAGGAGCGCCGTCTGGCTTACGTCGGCATTACACGGGCGATGCAGAACCTGGTGATGACCTACGCGGAAACCCGACGCCTGTACGGCAGCGAGACCTACAACAAGGTGTCGCGTTTCGTGCGAGAAGTGCCGAAAGGCCTGATCCAGGAGGTGCGGCTGTCCAACAGCGTCAGCCGTCCGTTCGGCGGTGGTCAGCAACAGAGCTCCAGCAGCCTGTTTGGCGGCAGCGAGATTCCGGACACCGGGTTCAGCCTCGGTCAGGCCGTGCGGCATTCGGTGTTTGGCGACGGCGTGATCCTCAACTTTGAGGGCGCCGGAGCCCAGGCCCGGGTGCAGGTGAACTTCAGCGAAGGCAGCAAGTGGCTGATGCTCGGTTACGCCAAGCTGGAAGCTATTTAGGCGCCCATGATCGCTCCCACGCTCGGCGTGGGAATGCATCTCGTGACGCTCCGCGTCACAGTGGACGCAGAGCGTCCATGGCGGCGTTACCAACCAGAGCGTGGGAACGATCTATCTGCGCCGCGCCCGCTACGGGCATTCCTACAGAACTTATCTCCTCGTCCTACAGACCAAAGTTAACAGGCCCGATTGCGCTGACCGAAGCTGAACGCAACCTGTCAGGCAAAAGCCAGAAACACTCTGCCGCTAGCCAGTAACACTTCAGCTGTGCAACATGGCGCGCGTGCCATCCACAAATGGGAATTCCCTTTATGAAACGTTTTCTTAGCATCGCCATGGCGTTGTGCATCGGCCTGACGATGAGCCTCGACGCCAACGCCAAGCGCTTTGGTGGCGGCAAGAGCTCCGGCGCTGCGCCGACTCACCAGACCAGCCAAATGGCTCCTTCTTCTGCCGCCGGTGGTGCTGCTGCCACTGCGGGCGCGGCCGGTGCCGCTGGCGCTGCCGCCAAGGCCGGCGGAGCTTCGCGCTGGCTCGGCCCTCTGGCCGGCATCGCTGCCGGTGGCCTGCTGGCCTCCATGTTCATGGGCGACGGCTTCCAGGGCATGCAGATCTTCGACATCCTGATCATGGCTGTCATTGCGTTCCTGATCTTCCGCTTCATCGCCGCTCGTCGTCGCAAGCAACAGGAGCACCTGGCTCCAGCTGGCGCACCGATGCAACGTGAAGTGTTCGAGCAGAAGCCAGCCGGCATGGGTTCGATCTTCGGCGGCTCGGCGGCACCTGCTGCCGCTCGTCCGGTAATCAACGCGCCAGCCTGGTTCAATGAACAGAACTTCATTGAAGCGGCCCGCAACCACTTCCAGTCCCTGCAGCAACACTGGGACTCCAACGAAATGGACAAGATCGCCGAGTTCGTGACCCCGCAATTGCTGGAGTTCCTCAAGCGCGAACGTGCCGACCTCGGCGAAGGTTTCCAGTCCACCTACATTGATAACCTCAATGTTCAACTGGACGGCGTGGATGATCGTGCCGACAAGACCATCGCCACCCTGACCTTTACCGGTGTGTCGAAGACTTCGCGTTTCGACCAGGGCGAAGTGTTCAGCGAAAGCTGGAACATGGAACGTCCGCAGGGCGAAAACCAGCCTTGGCTGGTGGCCGGTATCCGCCAGAACGGCTGATCCCCTCCGCGTTACGCATGCTGTAATAGAAACCCCGGCCTCGGCCGGGGTTTTCTATTTCGCAGTTGCATCTGTAGCGAGCTACTGTATAAACCGCCCCAACTAAACCGCGCCATCAAGCAAGAGGATCCCGGACGTGGAAGAAATCATCGAACAACTGCGTGAAGCCAACGAACCGGTACCGGTCCCCTTGGAGTTGCCTGACGAAGACCAGATCGTGGAAATCGAGGAACAACTGTTCATCGACATTCCCTTCGTCTTCAGAGAGTTTTTGCTGACTGTCAGCGACGTTGTCTACGGCAGCCTGGAGCCGGTGACCGTCACCGACCCGCAATCCCACACCTACCTGCCGGACGTTGCTGCCAACGCCTGGGATGCGGGTGTTGATCGCAGCATGATCCCGATCTGCCAGGACGGCGACAATTACTACCTGGTCGAAGAAGACGGCACAGTGGTGCTGTGGTTGGCCGAGGAAGAACTGATTGCCGAAGAAACCTGGGAATCGGTGTGGCACTGGGCGCGGGACGTCTGGCTGGAAAGCTGAGTCGTCTGACGCGCCGCGTGGTCAATGCCCGGACGACTCCTTGTGGTTGTCCAGTGTTTCGAGCAACGCCACCTGCATCCGCGTGTGCACGCGGATGAACCAGCGCCAGAGCAGTGCTGCCACCCCGGCGGCCACCACGACGATCAGTACCAGCAACTTGTTGGTCGGCAAAATACTGGCCGACAAGGCTGCCAGCAGCAGGAAGATCACCAGCAGCGAGAGGATCGGGATCACTTCGGCGATCACCCGGCGCACTCGCTGCGTGTGGCGCCCTGCCATCTCCGGCTTCACGCCCATCTCCGCCAACAGCATCGACAGCGCCTTGAGCTTACGATAAGCGGCGATCAGAAACGGCAGCGACAACAGCAACGCCCCGCCCCAGATCAACGCTTTCTGCCAGCTCGGATCGCTGATCCACGCTTGCAGGTACACGGACATGCGTTCGGCGAAATACGCGCCGGAAAAAAAGATCGCAATCACCAGCGCCAGATTGACCCCGACCTGCAACAGAATCCGCCGGATCATCGACGCCAGCAGCGCGCCCTCGCCCTGAGGCTGAATGCTGCGCAGCCACTCGCCGTACATCCCCAACACTCGCGCCAGCCGCTGCGGCATCACCGCGGCAAGCTTGATCGACAGCGGATCAGCCGCGCGGATCAGATACGGCGTCAGCAACGTGGTAATCACCGAGACTGCCACGGCGACCGGGTAGAGGAAGTTGCTGGTGACCTGCAGCGTCATGCCCAGCGCGGCGATGATGAAGGAGAATTCGCCAATCTGCGAAAGCCCCATCCCCACGCGCAGTGAGGTGCGTCCGTCATTGCCGGCGATAAAGGCCCCGAGGCCGCAGGAAAGCATTTTGCCGAGCACAACGGCCACGGTAATCACTGCAATTGGCCAGGCGTATTGCAGCAGGATCATCGGATCGAGCATCAACCCGATCGCCACAAAGAAGATTGCACTGAACAGGTCGCGAACCGGCTCGATCAAGCGCTCGATCTTCAGCAATTGCCGTGACTCGGCCATGATCGCCCCAATCAGGAACGCGCCCAGGACCATGCTGTATTCAAGCTTGACCACCAGCAGGCAGAAGCCGAAACACAGGCCCAGCACAGTGATCAGCAGCATTTCATTGCTTTCGAACTTCGCCACATAGGCCAGTAATCGCGGCACCAGCAAGATGCCAATGACCAGTGCCACGATCATGAACAGCGAGAGCTTGCCCACCGTGGAAAACACTTCGCCGGAACTGACCGTGCCGCTGACCGCGATGCTCGACAGCAAGGCAATGATGCCGATACCGAGGATGTCCTCGACAATCAGCACACCGAAGATCAGCTGGGCAAAGCGCTCGTTCTTCATCTTCAGGTCGTTGAGCGCCTTGACGATGATGGTGGTCGAGGAAATCGCCAGGATCGCGCCGAGGAACAGCGAATCCATGGTGTTCCAGTCAAACCATTGGCCGATTTCGTAGCCGATCCAGATCATCAGCACGATTTCGAGGAACGCCGCGATGAATGCCGTGGCACCGACCTTGAACAGCTTGCGCAGGCTGAACTCCAGGCCCAGGCAGAACATCAGGAAAATCACCCCGAGTTCCGCGAGGGTCTTGATGGTTTCTTCGTCGTGGATCAGGCCGAACGGCGGCGTGTGCGGACCGATGATGAAGCCGGCGACGATATAACCCAGTACCACCGGCTGTTTGAAGCGGTGGAACAGCACCGTCACCACCCCTGCGACCAACATGATCACTGCCAGATCCTGAATAAAACTGATGGCATGCATGGTGTCGGGCTCCTTGAGGTGGACGTCCGGAGGTTAACACCGGGACTTCCGCCAGAAAGGCGGTGCAATATATGGAAACAGATCGATCCGGCGTGACGGCGAGCAGCCGCCCGGCGTCCCGATAACTGTGGTTTGAAAAAAACCGACCAGGCACCCGCAGAGGTGCCGCCCTTCCGCCATTCTGCCTTGACCCGTGAGAACGCTATGGAACCCGGAAACGCCCAGCTGTCGATGACGGTATTGATGACCCCTGACATGGCCAACTTCTCTGGCAATGTTCACGGCGGTACCCTGCTCAAATACCTCGACGAAGTGGCCTACGCCTGCGCCAGCCGTTACGCCGGTCGCTACGTGGTGACCTTGTCGGTGGACCAGGTGATTTTCCGCGAGCCGATTCATGTCGGCGAACTGGTGACCTTCCTGGCCTCGGTCAATTACACCGGCAACACTTCCATGGAGGTGGGCATCAAGGTGGTGACCGAAAACATCCGTGAGCGCTCGGTGCGCCACACCAACAGCTGCTTCTTCACCATGGTGGCAGTGGATGACGACCGCAAACCGGCTGCCGTACCGCCGCTGCAACCGCAGAACAGCGAAGACAAGCGCCGCTTCATGCAGGCTCAGCAACGCCGGCAGATTCGTCAGGAACTGGAAAAGCGGTATCAGGAAATCAAGGGCGATGCCTGACGTGTTCAGGCTTTAGATCGCTTTCGCGGGCAAGTCTTGCCCGCGAAGCTTTTAAAGGCTGATGGCAGTCGCTTCGAACTTCACCCGCGGATGCGCAATCCGGTCCTGCGCCCGCACCAGCTCCAGCTCATAGCTGGCACACGCCTGGGTTTCCAGCAGCACTTCATGCACCGCCGCCGCCGTGAACTCGAAGGCCGCCAACAGGCTGTCGCCTAACAGCACACGCGCCAGGAACAGCCCCGACGTCAGGTCGCCAACGCCCACCGGCTGACGCGGAAACGCCAGCAACGGACGACGCAGGTGCCAGCTGCCTTCCGCCGTTACCAACAACATCTCAAAGCCATCCGCCGGCTTGCCGGGATAGTCCAGATGCTTGACCAACACCGCCTTCGGTCCGCGCGCCAGCAGTGCGCGTGCCATCGCCAGGCAATCGAACAGCGACTGCGGCTTGCGCCCCGAGAAACTGTCCAGCTCCAATTGGTTCGGGCACATGAAGTCCGCCACCGAAGCCGCCTCTTCCAGCAGGAAATCGCTGACTTCGGCCGGCACGCTGCAGCCCTTCTCCGGATGGCCCATTACCGGGTCGCACAAATACAGCGCCTTGGGGTTCATCGACTTGATCCGCGCCACACCCGTCAGGATCGCCCGGCCCTGAGCCGCACTGCCGAGATACCCGGACAGCACCGCATCGCAATTGCCCAGCTCGCCAATCGCCGCGATCCCTTCAACCAGATCGGGGATCTGGTGCGGTGCCAGCACCTCACCGGTCCACTGGCCGTATTGCGTGTGGTTGGAGAACTGCACGGTGTTGAGTGGCCAGACATTCACCCCGACCCGCTGCATCGGGAAAACCGCGGCGCTGTTGCCAGCGTGGCCGAACACCACGTGGGACTGGATGGCGAGCAGATGGGGCGTACGTTTCATGCGGTGAGTTCCGTAAAACGATTGAAATTCGAGCCGCGCAGTATGCGACGAAACACGGCCTGTACGACAGACCGGCGACGCAGTTAAGCTGGCACTATCTTGTTGGAGCAATTTGCTGATGCTGACCCTCGGAAATATCTTCGTGCTGATGCTGCTCGCCACTGGCGGCGCATGGCTGTGGCACAACCACGGCTTGCGCGAGCGCGCGCTGGAAAGGGTCAAGCTGCATTGCACCAAGCTCGGGATCGAGTTGCTGGACGGTAACGTGGCGCTGAAAAAGATCGCGTTCATCAAAGACGCCAACGACCGGCGGCGCCTGGCTCGTGTGTATAACTTCGAGTTCACCGTGACCGGCGAAACCCGCCACAACGGCACCATCACCCAATTCGGCGCCCACAGCGCACAGATCGAACTGGCGCCTTACCCAATGCCGTTCGACGACACGCCTGCTGTGGTCGACGTGGAGAAGCCTCGCGCGGAAGTGATCGAGCTGAGCCAGTGGCGGCAAGAGCACACCAAGTGGCGTCCTTAACCGGTCCGACAGTCGGCCAACGCTTTTTGCAGTGAAGCCACTTCCTGCGGCTCACCGAAAATCAATTCGATCCTCGAATCCTGGCGCCATTCGCTCGGCTGCCATTCCAACGGCGAGTTATCCAGCGCATTCGCTGATACCCAACCGTCGACGCTGTGGATAACCAGCTTCGCCCGCCGCCAGGCAAAGCTTTCAAGCCACTGGCCAACGCGAGCCGCATCGAAGGTCTGAGTCGGATGCCACCGCCAACCGACGCTCCAGCCGCCGTCCTGCGCCTGACTCAAGCAAATCGGCAGCGCAGGATCGGTCCAGATGGCCGGCATCTGCGCCAATCCCTTGGGCACGATAAAGTTATCCACACCCGCCTCCGCCTGAACGCCAAGGCCCGGTAATTCGTTCAACGGCAGGCGCGCTTGCTGCGTCCAGTACAAAGGACGAGCAGGCAGCTGCGCGGCGATTCGCTGGCGATCATTGACGTCGAGACCTTCCGCCTTGTTCAGCACCAACAAACCGGCACGGCTCAACGCCTCCTGTTGCGCCTCGGGCAATGGTTTGCCAGCGGCGAGCGCCTGGGCATCCAAAACCAGTACACAAGGTTGTACCGCCAGTACGCCTTGCCACGGCGCTTCACTCAATTGCTTGAGCAACTGCGCCGGGTGGCCCAACCCTGATGGCTCGATGAACAGCCGATCCGGCCGCGCCTTGCGCAGCAACCGCCCGAGGCCGATCTGAAACGGTGCACCATTCACGCAACACAAACAGCCCCCGGCCACTTCCCCCAGTGCGATACCATCGGCGTCCCGGGTCAGCAGCGCGGCATCGAGGCCGATCTGGCCGAACTCATTGATCAGCACCGCCCAGCGCTCGCTCGCTGGCCGCTGCGCCAGCAGGTGCTTGATCAAACTGGTCTTGCCCGCGCCCAATGGGCCGGCAATGACGTGAGTGGGAATGTTCTGCAACATGGTCGATGTTTTCTGAGGAGGTAATGGATGCGGTTGATGGAATTGTCGTTGCTGTTGGCGCTCTGTTCCGGTGAGGCGCTGGCCCAGGCTTGCGTGGTACATAGCACAGCCGAACGACTTGACGTGAAAGTCTGCCAGCAGAACCGCAACATCCCGCAAAAGCTCTTCGCCGACGGATTCTGCCAGCCGAACCTTCCCGGGCAGAACGTCGACGTGCAATACGTCGACCAATGTCCCACGGGCGCGTTCGGCGTGTGCAGCAACGCCCAAGTCGCCAATATGCCTTACCGACAGGATATTCACTATTACGGCGTAGCCACCGATGCGGCGTATCTGAAGCCGTTTTGCGAAGGCCAGAGCCAGGGCAACTGGCTCAAGCCTTAGGCCAGCCAATCCAGGGTCAGGATCAAACGGCGTTCGCCCGATGCGGGTTGCGGCGAACGGTGGATCAGGCCGAATCCTTCGTTGCCGTGCCATTTCTCGCCTTTCAGCAGTGCCACTTCACCGCTGACGATCTGCTCGATCAGCGAATGCTGCGTGGGCTCGGCACCAGGCTGGCCCAGTTGCCGGCGATCCATCACCCCTTCTTTCAGCCACTGACTGCCAGCTCCGGAATACGTCGTGATTAACCGCACCGGCACATGATCGACGTGAAAACGCGGGCACATGGCCTTGTCCAGAACGCGCACGCGCAGGCCGATGCGCTTGGCGCCCAACAGACAAGCGAATGCGCTGACCAGCCAGGACACGTCGGCAATGAAACCGGCATAGCCTTCGAGATCGCGGAAACCGGATGCCAATTCATGCAGATCGGGCTCGGTGTCTTCGTTGGGTAACTCCAGGACCAGCGACTCGGCCAGTGGCTCGTTCAGGGACAGCAACAAGCACCCGAAATCACTGATGTGCGCCGGGAGCTGGCGCTGCCAGATCGCCAGATTTACCCCGTCTTCAAGAATTCGGGTCAGGGTTTGCGGCGTTTCACCTTGAACCTGATGAACGACCGGCCGCGACTTCAGACTGGGCGCCAGCATCAGGCGGCAACCTCTTCGTCCCAAGGGCCGAACGGATCTGACAGCAAACGCCAGCCTTCGATACCCAAGGCCATTTCATCATCGCTCAGTAAGCAATTGTCGAGTTCGGCGGTGAGTTGCGCAAAGTCGATGTTCTGACCGATAAACACCAACTCCTGACGGCAATCGCCGGTGGCTGCCGTCCAGTTTTCCATGATCCCGGCCGTGCTTTCTTCGTCCTGCGGCCACTGGGTTTTCGGCACGAAGCGCCACCAGCGCCCGGCGAAACCATGGCGCATCAAGCCGCCGGCCTGGGACCAGCTACCCGCGTCCATATGCTTGCTGGCCAGCCAGAAAAAGCCTTTGGAGCGCAACAGTTTGCCGTTCACCCACGGTCGATCGATGAAGCTGAAAAAACGTTGCGGATGAAACGGTCGGCGAGCTCGGTAAGCCGTCGAGGCGATGCCGTACTCCTCGGTTTCCGGCACGTGTTCGCCGCGTAACTCCTGCAGCCAGCCTGGCGCTTGAGCCGCCTTTTCAAAGTCGAAACGCCCGGTGTTGAGGATTTCCTTCAGGGGGACTTCACCCATGACCATCGGGATGATGTGCGCCTGAGCGTTGAGGCGTTCAAGAATCGCGATCAGCTCCTCACGTTCGTGGCGGCTGATCAAATCGATCTTGCTGATGAGGATCACGTCGGCGAATTCGATCTGCTCGATCAGCAGGTCGGTGATCGAGCGCTCGTCCTCCTCGCCCAATGTTTCACCACGGGAAGCGAGGCTTTCGGCCGCCTGATAGTCGAGCAGGAAGTTCATGCCATCGACCACCGTGACCATGGTGTCGAGCCGCGCGATGTCGGCCAGGCTCTGCCCCTCTTCATCACGGAAAGTGAACGTTTCGGCCACGGGCAATGGCTCGGAGATACCGGTGGATTCGATCAACAGGTAATCGAAACGCCCCTCCTTGGCGAGCTTGCTGACTTCTTCGAGCAGGTCTTCGCGCAAGGTGCAGCAAATGCAGCCATTGCTCATCTCCACGAGTTTTTCTTCGGCGCGGTTCAGGCTGACGTCGCGCTGGACTTCGCTGCCATCGATGTTGATCTCGCTCATATCGTTGACAATTACCGCGACTCGCAGGTTCTCGCGATTACGCAACACGTAATTGAGCAGCGTGCTTTTACCGGCGCCGAGAAAGCCGGACAGGACGGTCACGGGGAGACGATTGGGCATCAGGATTTCCTCACAGAGATGCCCGATCGCAGTGTCGGGCTGACTTCAATGTTATAGTATAACAATGCAATCAAGCCAGTCTGCTCTTGTCCTTCACGATAAAGGGTACGATGCTGAAACCCGCCCACGCCGTGAGAATTCCCATGCGCATTGCCCTGAAATCAGCGCTGGTTACCTTTTCGCTGTTGCTCGCCATAGACGCCCGGGCTCAGATCCCGAACCTGGCCACATGCACCCGAAGCGCCAATCTGCTCGCCTGCATGGATGCCGATGGCAATGCCTATAGCGTCAACACCGTTGGCAGCACGATCTACTTGCGCGGTTTCGAAAAGGTAGGCAAACGCTATTGGGCGCAGACCAACAGCCGTTACGGTCAGCTCACGTTTTTCACCGGCATCGCTTCCGACGGCGAAGCCTGGGTCGGTTACAACCGGCGAGTCGGCTGGACTACGATCAACCGCTTCTCCAGCTCAGGCGGCAGTAGCGCCAGGTTCACCTGTAGCAGGATCAGCGGCTGCTAGGCCTGCGCTTTTTTCTGTTGCTGTTGCCAGGCGATGTAGCTGTCGAGCGGCGGGTTCTTCTGAAAATAGCGCAGCAATCCTTCGAATAATCCATCAGCCACAGCCTGCTGATGGCGGGCGGTTACCAGTCGCTGACTATCGCGAGCGTTGGAAATGAAGCCGGTTTCCACCAGGATCGATGGCACGTCCGGCGACTTCAGCACCGCGAATCCCGCTTGTTCCACACGCTTCTGATGCAGCGAGGTGATGGCCGCCAGACTGCCGAGCACGGTGCTCCCTAGCTGCAAGCTCGCGGCGATAGTGGCATTCATCGACATGTCGAGAATCACCCCGGCGAGCATTGGGTCCTTGTCCTTGAGATTGAGCAGACTGGTGGCGCCCAACAAGTCCGCGCCGTTCTCCCGCTGCGCCATGAAACGCGCCGTGGCCGAGGTGGCGCCGCCCTCCGACAAGCAATACACCGACGCGCCTGAAGCGGTGAGACGCGGCGCCGCGTCCGCATGCACCGAGATGAAGATATCGGCGTTGTGCTTGCGGGCAATCTCGACACGTTTACGCAGCGGAACGAAGAAGTCGTCGTTGCGCACCAGCTTCACGTCGAAGCCCTTCTCGCGTTTCAACCGCTTGGCCAATAGCTGGGCGATGGACAGGACGACGTCTTTCTCTCGCTCCCCTTTGGCGCCCACTGCACCGGGGTCTTTGCCGCCGTGACCGGGGTCGACCACCACGATGATGTCGCGCCTGGGGTGAGCCTTGTCGACCCTCGCCTGGGTCGCCTCGGCGATGTTGAGCGGCGCTGATGGCTTCAGATCGAGGACCAGCCGGTCTCCTTGGCCATCCTGCGGCGGCAGCAGAAAGCTGTTGAGCTGAACCGGGCCGCTGAGGTCGAGGACGATCCGCGTATCGCCCTGACCAAAACGCCCGGACCGGATCGAACGAATGACCGTATTGCCAAGCGCCAGTTGGCTGAAGTCGCCGCTGAGGCTGGCACCACGCAGGTCAACAATCAGCCGCTCGGGAGTGCTTAGCGAGAAGGTTTTGTACTGCACCGGCCCGCTCAAATCGAACACCAGACGCAGCTTGTCATCCGATCGCCAGAGCCGCGCGTTGCGAATCTGCGTAGCCGAAACACCAAAGGGCAACGCGAAGGCCGCGCAGGCCAGCATCCAGTTGAGCAAGTGACGTCGGTGCATGTTGGAAGCCGCTCGTGAAAAAGGCATGGTCGATTTCAATGTAATAACATAACATATGGAACCCCACTCCTACGACGGACCTGCTCATGAATGCGCTGACTCTGCCGGATATCGCCGCGCAGGCTTCCCGCCAAGCCCTGCCACTCGACTGGGTGGGCATGTGCGGCATCGCTCTTCCTGTGTTGTTCGATGGCCAACGGCTTAGTGCAAAGGTGGACGCCGGCGTGAGCCTCGATGATGGAGAAGCGCGCGGTATTCACATGTCCCGGCTGTATTTAGCGCTGGAAGCACTTGAACAGGAAAACCTGACGCCCGCCCTATTGCGGCGAGCTCTTCAACGTTTTCTCGACAGTCATGAAGGGCTGTCCCACGGCGCTTATTTAAAAATTGATGCGGATTTATTGCTCAAAAGGCCTGCGTTGATCAGTCCGCTGGCCGGCTGGAAAACCTATCCAGTGAGCATCGAAGCGCGTTTGAAAAACGCGATGTTCCACGTGGAACTAAAAATCGATGTTCCATACTCCTCGACCTGTCCGTGTTCAGCCGCACTTGCCCGGCAGTTGATTCAGCAACAATTCGTCGACGACTTCGCCAACAAGTCGCTGCAACACGCTGATGTATTGGCGTGGCTTGGTTCTACCAAAGGCATTGTTGCGACACCGCACAGCCAACGCAGCAACGCACGTTTACAGCTGCGGCTGGACGACTATCTGGATGACCTGCCGCTGATCGCACTCATCAATGACGCCGAAGCGGCACTCGGCACCGCCGTACAAACCGCGGTGAAGCGTGCCGATGAACAAGCCTTCGCCTTGGCCAATGGGCAAAACCTGATGTTCTGCGAGGACGCCGCTCGCCGATTGAATCTGGCCTTGAAACGCTCCCCCGGTATCAACGCTTTCCACATACGCGTCGTCCACGCCGAAAGCCTTCATGCCCATGATGCCGTTGCCGAAAGCCGATGGAACTGGGTAACCGCATGATCCGTTGTCAGGCATTGCGCTGGGGGGCGCCCGGTCAACCGCTTACGCCCCCTGTGAATTTTGAATTGCCCGAAGGCAGTCTGACTGCCGTGATCGGCGCCAATGGCTCGGGTAAAAGCAGTCTGCTGAAAGTCATCGCGGGGCTGCAAAAACCCTTGGCCGGAAAAGTCAGCCTCGCTATTCCACGCAAGGGCTCGCTTTCCTTCCTCCCTCAACAGCAACACCTGGACAGGCAATTCCCCATCAGCCTTCAGGAGTTGGTAGCCGCTGGTTTCTGGGGCAGCAAGCAATCGCCAGAGATACGCCACCAACGTATCAAAGCCGTGCTGGAAGACTGGTGCCTGACGGGATTGGAACAGCGCCCGTTGATGGCCCTTTCCGGCGGCGAATTGCAGCGCGCCCTGCTCGCTCGCTTGAGTCTTGCCGAAGCGCCTTTGCTGTTACTCGATGAACCCCACGCCGCACTCGATGAGCTGGGCCAGTCGCTGCTCTGGAAACACCTTCATAACTGGCACGCCGAAGGTCGAACCCTGGTGGTCGTGTGTCATGACCTGGCCGCCGTTCGCCAACATATTCCTCAAAGCCTGCTGATCAAAAGCAGCGGCTGCATCCTCGGACCCAGTACCGAACTGATCCGCCAACCACAGCAAGTGCAGGTGGCCTGATGCTCGCTGCCGCTCAGCTTTGGCAACCGTTCCACGAGTTTGTATTCATGCGCCGGGCACTCTTGGGCGGATTGGTCTTGGCTTGCAGCACCGCGCCGTTGGGCGTGTTTCTGATCCTTCGCCGGATGAGCCTGATCGGCGACGCGGTAGCTCACGGCATCCTGCCGGGTGCAGCGCTCGGTTTCTGGTTCGCCGGTTTGAGCCTCCCGGCACTGACCATTGGCGGACTTGGTGCAGGCCTGAGCATGGCCGGACTCGCCGCATGGATCACCCGCCGAACGGGGTTGCGCGAAGACGCGAGCCTCGCCGCGATCTATCCGATTTCCCTCGCCAGCGGCGTGCTGATCCTCGGCATTGCCGGCAAACGCCTGGACCTGCTTCACCTGCTGTTCGGCTCCGCGCTGGCGGTCGATGGGCCGACGCTGACCGGCATGCTGTGGGTCTCCGGGTTCAGCCTGATCGCCATGGCACTGATCTACCGCCCCTTGCTGCTGGACACCCTCGACCCGCTTTTCCTGCAAACCGTCAGCCGTCTTGGCCCGCTGGCTCACGGCGTATTCCTGACCCTGGTGGTACTGAACCTGGTGATCGGCTTCCAGGCCATCGGTGCCTTGATGGTGGTCGGTTTAATGATGTTGCCGGCCGCCGCGTCGCGGTTCTGGAGTCGCCGTTTACCCATGTTGATAGCGATTGCCGCCCTGCTCGGCTGCCTCTCGGTATGGCTCGGCTTATTGCTGTCGTTCTATTACTCGCTGCCCAGCGGCCCGGCGATCGTGCTGGTAGCGGGCGGTTTGTATGCGCTGTCCGTGGTGTTCGGTCCGGTGCACGGTTTGCTGCGCCGCCCACCTTTGCTCACATCCCAATGAGGTTCTTTCCGATGCGCGCTTTACTCGTGCTGTTCAGTCTGATGCTGTCGATGTCGTTGTCTGCGGCGGAAAAACTTCAGGTGGTCACCAGTTTCAGCATCCTTGCCGACATGACCCATCAGGTCGGCGGCGACCATATCCAGATCACCAACATGGTCGGTCCTGACGCCGATGCCCACACCTACGAGCCGACTCCGGACGATGCCAAAGCCTTGCTCAAGGCCAGACTCATCATCAAAAACGGTTTGGGTTTCGAGCCATGGCTGGACCGCCTGGTGACCAGCACCGAGACCAAGGCCCCCGTCATCAGTGCGAGCCACGGCGTCATCCCGCGCTCCCTGGATGAAGACGGCGAGACCGTGCCCGACCCTCACGCCTGGCACAACCTGGCCAACACCGAGCTGTACATCAGCAACATCACCAAGGCGCTGATCGCCGCCGACCCGGCGAACACAGCCGACTACCAACGCAACAGCCAGGCCTACCTGAAACAGATCTACGCACTGCTCGCCCAAGCCAAGGCCAAGCTCGGTTCGCTACCACCAGGCAATCGCAAGATCGTCACCTCTCACGATGCGTTCGGTTATCTGGGCCAGGCCTACGGCATCGACTTCATGGCGCCGCAAGGCCTGTCGACGGAACGCGAACCTTCAGCTGCGGAAGTCGCTGCACTGATCACCCAGATTCGTCAGGCCAAGGTCAAAGCGGTGTTCATGGAAAACATCAAGGACGCCCGTCTGCTCAAGCAGATTGCCGATGAAAGCGGCGCGCACATCGGTGGCACGTTGTACTCCGATGCGCTCGCCGCAAGCGGTCCGGCGAGTACCTTTGCCGGCCTGTTCGAATACAACCTCAACACCCTCTACGACGCATTGAGCAAGCCATGATCCGCAAGAACCCCTCAGGCGATTTGCCACTGATTGCGGAATCCGCCTATGTGGATAAAACTGCGATCATCTGCGGCAAGGTGGTGATTGGCGAGAACGTCTTCGTCGGCCCCTACGCCGTCATTCGGGCTGACGAAGTGGACGCGTCAGGCGAGATGGAGCCCATCACTATCGGCGCCAACTCGAACATTCAGGATGGTGTGGTGATCCACTCCAAGTCCGGCGCGGCGGTGACCATTGGCGAGTTCAGTTCAATCGCTCACCGCTCCATCGTTCATGGCCCTTGCACGGTTGGCGATCGAGTGTTCATCGGTTTCAACAGCGTACTGTTCAACTGCGCGGTCGGCGATGGCTGCGTGGTGCGGCACAACTCGGTGGTCGACGGTCGTGACTTGCCCGAAGACTTCTACGTGCCCTCCACCACCCGTATCGGCCCCAACACCGACCTGTAGCAGTTCCCACCGGTGAGCGTCAGTGCCTCGGAATTTTCCGAGGACGTGGCGCGCACCAACGTCGACCTGGTGCGCGGCTACAAAGCCCTGCAGAACGAGTTTTAACCATGAGCAGCGTGCTGATTCGCAATGCCAGATTGGTGAACGAAGGTCGTGAATTCGATGGCGACCTGCTGGTGAGCAACGGCAGGATCGTGAAGATCGCGGGCAGTATCCACGGAGAAAATGCCCACGTCGAAATCGATGCACAAGGACAGTGGCTAGTACCTGGAATGATCGATGACCAGGTGCATTTCCGAGATCCCGGGGCACCGGACAAGGGTAGCTTTTACACCGAATCGCGGGCGGCCGTGGCGGGCGGCATCACCAGTTTCATGGACATGCCCAATACAAATCCGGCAACCCTGACCCTCGCGGCACTCGATGACAAGAAGCGTCGAGCAGCGATCAACTCCGTCGCCAACTACGGCTTTCACTTCGGCGTGAGCAACGACAACCTCGACACCGTGGCGGCGCTCAATCCCTGTGAAGTAGCCGGTGTGAAAGTGTTCATGGGCGCCTCTACCGGCAACATGCTGGTGGACGATCCGCAGACGCTCGAACGATTGTTCGCCGAGGTGCCGACCCTTCTGCTGGCCCATTGCGAACACACACCCAGCATCGAAGCCAATGCTGCAAAAGTGCTCGAGCGTTTAGGGGAGCACATTCCCGCCTCGGTGCACCCGCAGATTCGCGATGCCGAAGCGTGCTTTCGTTCGTCCTCAATGGCCGTGGACCTGGCCAGGCGACACGGCACCCGCCTGCACGTTTTGCATTTGACCACCGCGCGTGAACTGGCGTTGTTCGAAGACAAACCGCTGACACACAAGCGCATTAGCGCCGAAGTCTGCCTGCATCATTTGCTGTTCGATGATCGCGACTACCCGAGCCTCGGCAACCTGATCAAATGCAATCCGGCGATCAAGACTCAGGCCGATCGTGATGCCCTGCGCCAAGCCCTGATGAGCAATCGGCTGGACGTCATCGGCAGCGATCACGCGCCGCACACCTGGGCGGAAAAACAACGGCCCTATCACCAGGCCCCGTCCGGATTGCCATTGGTGCAACACGCCCTGCCCGCGTTAATGGAACTGGTGATCGACGAAGTACTGCCGATAACTGCCCTCGTGGCCAAGACCAGTCATCGCGTGGCTGATCTGTTTGCCATTCCCGACCGTGGCTATCTGCGCGAAGGCTACTGGGCCGACCTCGTTCTGATCAAAGCCGAGCCAGAGGGCGTGGCCGTTTCCAGGCAGCCGATCTTGTCGCAATGCGGCTGGACACCCTTCGCTCGCCAGCGTTTTCGCCACAGCGTCAGCACCACGATCGTATCGGGGCAAATCGCCTGGCACGACAAACGTCTTAATGACAACTGCCAGGGTTTACCCCTACGGTTTATGCGCTAACGCGCGTTAATTGCACTCGAGAGCACCGACATGATTCACATCACCCTGAGCGATGGTTCATTGCGTGAATACGACCAGCCGTTGTCGGTGTATGAATTCGCCGCGAGCATCGGTGCCGGGCTGGCCAGAGCGGCCGTGGCTGGTCGGGTGGACGGTGTTCTGGTGGACTGTGAGTTCATGATCGAGGCCGATGCCCGGGTCGGAATCGTCACGCCTCAGGAACCCGATGGGTTGGAGATCTTGCGACGCTCCTGCGCATTGATGCTGGCGGTGGCCATCAAGCAACTCTATCCAAAAGCGCAATTACAGATCGGATCGGCGATGGGTGATGGCTTCTTCTACGAGTTTGCGTTTGAGCGTCTGTTACACCTGGTCGACCTTGCCGGTATCGAAGCGCGCATGAGGACCCTGGCTGCAACCAACCACTCGATCCGGCGCAGAAAGCCGCCAACCGGATCGACGCCCCCGGAAAAGTCATTGCCCTATCTCCTTGGGGACTTCGAGTGTCTGTCAGTGGGGCCGCATGTTCCCGCAACCCGGGTGTTGCAGGCATTCGCGCTCGATCACATCAGCGGCACCACGCCACAACGGATTTATGGAACGTGCTGGCCCAGCCAACAGGAACTGGATGACTGGCGGGCGCCGCTGCACGTGATCATTGTCAGCATGGACGAGCGTCAGGCGGATTACGCACAGTCGGTGACCGAGGCGTTGCGCCGGGGTGGCGTGCGCGCTCGTGCCGATCTGCGCAACGAGAAAGTCCGCCACAAGATCCGCGAGCACAGTCAGCAAGTGCCGTATCTGGTGGTGATCGGTGAGAAAGAAAAAGCCGGCGGGTTTGTCAGTGTGCGCAGCCGCACCGGAGAGGATTTCGGCAGGATGGCGGTTGATGCGGTGTGTGAGTGGTTGAGGTCAATTGGCATTGCGAGAGTCTGAGCCGGCTCCTTCGCGGGCAAGCCTCGCTCCCACAGGATCTGCATCGACCCTGTAGGAGCGAGGCTTGCC
>NZ_JASCOM010000319.1:0-6158 GCF_029959925.1 Pseudomonas sp. PS02303 | reverse complement strand
GGCTTGCCCGCGAAGGCGGAGTGTCGGGCACCTTTGATGTTGGCTGGCACAGCGCCTTCGCGGGCAAGCCTCGCTCCTACAGGGACGGCGGTGTTTTTACTTTTTGCGCGTTTCGGCGGCTTTCAATTGCTCTTTGAACGGCACTTTCAGATAGGGATTGTTGCAACCGATCTTGAGCCAGCGCGGTGGTGCCCAGCCAGAGTTGTTGCCCACGCGATCGAGGATGCAGTAAGTCACCTCCAGCCGAAGGTCTTCGCCGGCTTCGAGAATGATCGCCGGCGGCACCCAGACCTGAACCGGCTGGCCCACCTCGTCGGCCTTGAGCTGCGGCAGGTCCATGCGCACATCACCCCAGCGCAGGGTGATTTCATCGTCGACGGCCATGTTCAGGTAAGGCTCGATGGTCAACGGCACGCCCCGCTTGATCTGGTTCGGATTGACCCCCTGACGGCGAATGGTTTCGGGGATGCCCACTGGCGCCAGGTGCTCGTTTTCGTGGCCGCACAGCGTGAGTGGCTGACCGCCCGGGCAATCGAGCTTGATCTGTACCCGTGTGGCGAGCGACAGCGCCGGCCCCTGTCCGACTTGCATGACGCGGTAGTGAATGCAGGAGGAGCCATTGGCAATGAAGCTTTGCGGCACACGCAGACTGACGACTTCGCCGACATCGTCGGCCATGAGGACGCGGGAGGCGACGTAGCAGTTGTCCCAGAACAGTTCGATCAGGTCGCCTTCGTCCATGCCGGGGTAGGGGGCCACATCGATCAGCAGATGGGCCGCCGAAGTGACATTGATGCCAGCCTTGTGGGATTGCGCCAGGGTAGGGGCCGCAAGTCCGGATTTATTCGAGGTGCTTGTCATGGGTTTCTCCTTGACGCCTTGCAGCGAAGTCCGTTTCTGAAAAAATCAAAAGGCGTGTATTACCGAGCAACAAAGTTGTTCACTATTTGCAAGTTTCAATAATGGTTTTTAACGATGGTTGACGCCTGCTGGGGACTAGATAAGAGTGCGCCTGAATAGGTGTCAATAGAACTGACTAGTTAAGTAGGGTATTCAGTGCTATTCAGAAAAATCCTACGCCTTGAAGTTAATATGCCGCACCGCTCTGTCGAATTTCGCCGCGTATTTATTGATTTTCGGGCGTGGGTGACGGCGACGGTGTGCTCATTGATGGCACTGGATCTGGCGGATTTTAGGCGCGTTGAATCTGTTGCAGAACATATATATGTACCGCATGCAGTTGTAAAAATTGATCTATTGTTCGAATGAACGAGAAGAGAGAATCGAGCGATGTGGGTGGCGGGGTAAGTTGTCACTTCCATCCATGGAAGTTGACAAATAGTGAAGCGATATTAAGGGTTGGTGTTATTCAGGAACTTGCTGAGAAACTGCTTCGTCCGTTCTTCTTTCGGGTTGGCAAACAACGCCTTGGCTTCGCCTTGCTCGACGATCACACCCTTGTCAAAAAACACCACACGGTTGGCCACGTCCCGGGCAAAGCCCATTTCGTGGGTAACGATCACCATGGTTCGCTTCTCTTCGGCCAGGCTGCGGATGGTCGCCAGCACTTCACCCACCAGCTCTGGATCAAGCGCTGAGGTGGGTTCATCAAACAGGATCACTTCCGGCTCCATCGCCAGTGCGCGGGCAATCGCCACACGCTGCTGCTGACCACCGGAAAGGCGTCGCGGGTAAGCGTCTTCCTTGCCCGCCAGGCCAACCCTGGCCAACAGCTTTTTACCCAGGGCAACGGCGTCGGCGTGCGGGATCTTCTTCACGATGATCGGGCCTTCGATGACGTTTTCCAGGGCGGTGCGATGGGGGAACAGGTTGAAGTTCTGGAACACGAATCCGACGTGCTGACGCAAGCGCCGCACCAGGTTCTGCTGCTGGTTCAACGGGCGGCTGCCATCGATCTCGATGTCACCGACCTTGATCCGGCCGCTGGTGGGTTCTTCCAGAAAATTCAGGCATCGCAGGAAGGTGGTTTTACCCGAGCCGCTAGGCCCTATGATCGCGACGACCTCACCTTCCTTCACTTCCAGATCGATGCCGTTGAGCACCACTTGACCCTTGAACTGCTTTGTCAGTTTTTCCACGACAATCATTGGGTCAGGACTCCTGGTCGTGCCGATTGACCCGCTCTTCCAACTTGTTCTGCAGGTGCGAGAGCACCGTGGCAAGAATCCAGTAGATCAGCGCGGCGGCAAGGTACATGGTGAACACTTCGAAGGTGCGTGCTGTGATCAGCTGCGCCTGGCGGAACAGTTCCGGCACCTGGATGGTGGCGGCCAGCGCGGTGTCCTTGACCAGCGAAATGAAGCTGTTGCCCAGCGGCGGTAATGCGGTGCGCATCGCTTGCGGGATAATGGCCCGGCGAAGGGTTTGCGCACGGGTCATGCCGATGCTGGCGGCAGCTTCCCACTGACCGCGCTCGATGGAGCTGATCGCGGAACGCAGGATTTCACAGGCGTAAGCGGCCATGTTCAGCGAGAAGCCGATCAGGGCCGCCGGCAGCGGATCGAGTTCCATGCCCAATTGCGGCAAGCCGTAATAGATCACGAACAGTTGCACCAGCAACGGCGTGCCGCGAAAGAACGACACGTAGATGCGGGCGATCCAGCTGACCAGCTTGAAGCGCGACAGGCGCATCAGTGCCAGGCCGAAGCCCAGCATGAGGCCGAAGAACATCCCGCCCAGGCTCAAGATGACCGTGTAGTAGGCCCCCTTGAGCAGGAAAGGCAGGGAGTCCAGTGCGAGTTGAAAAGCTTCTTCCATTATTGAGTGACGTCAGCGCTGAAGTATTTTTCCGAAAGCTTTTTCAGCGTACCGTCGGCACGCAGCTTGTCGATGGCTTTGTTCACCGCAGCCAGCAACTCAGGCTCGCCTTTGCGCAGGGCAATACCGGCTTCCTGACGGGAGAACGCTTCGCCGGCGGCGGTGGTGTCCTTGGCTTTCTTGGCGTATTCCAGCGCGGCCAGACGGTCGATCAGAATGGCGTCGATGCGGCCGACGCGCAGGTCCTGGAACTTGGTCGGATCATCGTCATAGGTCTTGATGATGGCTTTTGGCTGATTGTCTTTGAGCCACTGCTCGTAGTTGGTGCCCAGGCCTACGCCGACTTTCTTGCCGGCCAGATCGGCGGCAGACTTGATGTTCAGCTCCGCGGCCTTCTTGGTCAGCACCAGCGCCTGAATCCCGGAAACGGTGTACGGCTCGGAGAAGTCATACTTCTTCTTGCGCTCTTCGGAGATGGTCACCTGGTTGATCACTGCGTCCAGACGTTTGGATTCCAGCGCCGCGAGGATGCCGTCCCATTTGGTCGGTTGCAGTTTGACCTTCACGCCCAGTTCTTTGGCCAGGGCTTCGGAGAACTCGACTTCGAAACCGGCCAGTTTGCCGTCGGCGTCAACGAAGCTGAACGGTGGGTAAGTGCCTTCCAGACCGACGTTGATCACGCCCGCGTCCTTGATTTTTTGCAGCTGCTCACCGGCAACCGCTTGCCCCAGCAGACCGGCGCTCAGCGCCAAGCCCAGCGAACCGACCAGCAGATTTCGACGTAGTGCGGAAAAATTCATGACAAGCCCCTGTGTTTTCTTATGAAGACGCTTTTAGGAATGTTGGCAAAATCGGGATTTGGACGACTGCAATATCCTGCCCTAAAGCAGCGTATGCGTCTCGCTGCAAATTCGCCTGCGGCGTGACTATATGATGGCGCTTTTAGATAGGAAAATAATAAATATAGTGTTTGTTATTCTTTTATTTCATATGAGACACACGCGATTCCCTGTGGCGAGGGAGCTTGGTCCCGCTCGGCTGCGCAGCAGTCGCAAAATCAGTCTCCGCGGTCAACTGAGAAACCGTGGGGGACAGGTCTTGGGGCGCTGCGCACCCCAGCGGGAGCAAGCGCCCTCGCCACAGGAGTACTTCAACTGGTCAGCGAGTCCTTGTAGGCAAACAACGCTGGTGCCCCGCCGGTATGCAGGAAAATGATCGGGCCATCGTTGAACCGTTGACGACCGATGCCATCCAGCAACCCGGCCATGGCTTTACCGGTGTAAACCGGGTCCAGCAGCAACCCTTCCTGACTCGCCACCAGCTTCACCGCCGCCAGCGTTCCGGCATTCGGCTCGCCATACCGCGGGCCAAAATATTCGTCCCACAGTTCGATCTTGAAACCCGCCGGCAGGCTCACGCCCAGCAACTCGGCAGTGCGCTCGGCCAGGCCCTGGACTTTCGGGCGCTGATCTTCATCGCTACGGGACACCGTGACACCAATCACTGGCAAATCCGGCAGTACTTCACTCAGTGCCAGCGCCAGACCACTGTGGGTCCCGGCACTGCCCGAGGCCAGGACCACGGCGGCGAATTGCAGGCCGGTGTCCTTGATCTGTGCGGCCAGTTCCAGCCCGGCGCGCACATAACCCAAAGCGCCCAGCGCATTGGAGCCACCAATTGGCACCAGATACGGTTTCTTGCCGTTATTGCGTAAACGGTCGGCCAAGGCTTGCAGTTGCTCGTCGGCATTGTCGAGGTTTTCCACCAGCTCGACCTTGGCATCGAACAGGTCGAGCAGCAGCCGATTGCCGTTGCCCAGGTAGTTGGCGTCGTCGGTGCCCAATGGATTTTCCAGCAGCGCGACGCAGCCCAGGCCAAGCTTGGCCGCAATGGCGGCAGTCTGGCGCACGTGGTTGGACTGAAGCGCACCCGCGGTGATCAACGTGTCGGCGCCCTGGGCCAAGGCATCGGCCGCCAGGTATTCGAGTTTGCGCAGCTTGTTGCCGCCCATGGCCAGCGGTGTCAGGTCATCGCGTTTGACGTACAGATCACGGCCGAGCCAGGTCGACAGCCGTTCGAGTTTTTCAAGCGCGGTAGGGTGGCCGAGGAGGTCGAGGCGGTTAAAGCGGGCAAGCTGTTGTTTGATCATGGGTCCGTACTGGCCAAGGAAGATGTCAGGACTATAGGCACGGCTATATGCATGGGCAACCGTCAATCGCTTATAGCCAAAAGAACTGAACACAGCACAATTGGTTCTTAATTCGGCCTCCAGACCTTGCCGTAAAGTAATCGCCGACAACGCGGCCAGACACTCCGGCCGCCCGTGAGGAGTTTTTACCGTGAGCGAGCGTTCCAGCCATTGGCAATTGCAGACCATCGTCAGTCAACTGCGTACTGCGCGGGACCAGTGGCGCGCACAAAACGGCCGAGTCAGCGGCGAGCAGGGCGGTCGCGAATTGCCTTCCCGGGCCGCCATGGCGGAGATACTGGAAGCGCTGTGCGGTGCCTTGTTTCCGATGCGTCTGGGACCGGTGGATTTGCGTGAGGAGAGTGAAGACTTCTACGTCGGGCACACGCTGGACGTCGCGTTGAACGCGTTGCTGGCGCAAGCACGACTCGAACTGCGTTACGCCGCTCGTCACAGCGCCGAAGCTGACACCGAAGTGGAGGCCAAGACTATTGCGATCATTCAGGATTTCGCCCTCGCGTTGCCGGGGCTGCGCAGCTTGCTGGACACCGATGTGCTGGCGGCCTATCACGGTGACCCGGCAGCTCGTAGCGTCGATGAAGTGCTGTTGTGCTATCCCGGGATTCTGGCGGTAATCCACCATCGCCTGGCGCACCATTTGTACCGCTCGGGGCTGCCGCTGCTGGCGCGGATCAGCGCAGAAATCGCCCACTCGGCCACCGGTATCGACATCCATCCTGGGGCGCAGATCGGTCGCAGCTTCTTTATTGATCACGGGACGGGTGTCGTGATCGGCGAGACGGCGATCATTGGTGAACGCGTGCGGATTTATCAAGCCGTGACGTTGGGCGCCAAGCGCTTCCCTTCGGATGAGGACGGCCAGTTGCAAAAGGGCCATCCGCGGCATCCGATCGTTGAGGATGATGTGGTGATCTATGCCGGCGCGACGATTCTGGGGCGGATCACCATTGGCAAGGGCTCGACCATTGGCGGCAACGTCTGGCTGACCCGTAGCGTACCGCCGGGGTGCAACCTGACGCAGGCGAATTTGCAGCATGATGACGGGACGCAGAAGTAAGCTTCGAAATTTCAGCTGATTGCACCGGCCTCATCGCGAGCAGGCTCGCTCCCACAGTGGATAGGTGTTGGACCACAGATTTTTGAACGACACATCTCCCTGTGGGAGCGAGCC
>NZ_JASCOM010000318.1:0-6170 GCF_029959925.1 Pseudomonas sp. PS02303 | reverse complement strand
GAGCCTGCTCGCGAATGCGGAGTGTCAGTCGATATTGTTGTTGACTGATGCACCACTTTCGCGAGCAGGCTCGCTCCCACGGGGATTGCGGTGAGCTGTTAAAGGGCGTCGCGGGAAGGTTTGCCGTCCACCAGACGCTGGATGCGCAGGGGGTTGGCGTTCTTCAGCGGTTCCGGCAACAGGCTGTCGGGATAGTTCTGGAAACACACCGGCCGCAGGAATCGATCAATCGCCAACGTGCCGACCGACGTGCCGCGTGCATCGGAAGTCGCCGGGTACGGCCCGCCGTGGACCATGGAATCGCAGACTTCAACGCCCGTCGGATAGCCATTGAGCAGGATCCGTCCGACCTTTTGCTCCAGCAACGCCGTCAGCTCGCCGAACTGTTCGAAGTCCGCCGGCTCACCAATGATCGTCGCCGTCAGCTGCCCGTGCAGGCCGTTCAACGCGGCACTGAGTTGCGCCTGATCCGCCACTTCGACGAACACAGTGGTCGGGCCGAACACTTCTTCCTGCAGCACTGCATCGCCATTGATCAGCAGGCTGACGTCAGCCTTGAACAACTGCGGTTGCGCCTGATTGCCTTGCTGCGGATTGCCAGCCAGATGCTCAATGCCCGGGTGAGCTAGGAGTTTTTGCAGGCCGTTGCCATAGCTGCTCAACGTCCCGGCATTGAGCATTGTTTGCGCCGCCTGATCGCCGATGAGGCCCGCGACCTGCTGCACAAACGCGGTGAATTGCGGCGAGCGAATACCGATGACCAGACCGGGATTGGTGCAGAACTGACCGCACCCCTGCACGACCGAAGCGGTCAGGTCACGGGCGACGGTGTCGGCCCGAGCAGCCAATGCCTTCGGCAACACGATCACCGGGTTGATACTCGACATCTCGGCGAACACCGGGATCGGTTGTGGACGTGCGGCAGCCATGTCGCACAGGGCGCGGCCACCCTTCAGCGAACCGGTAAAACCGACCGCCTGAATCGCCGGGTGTTTGACCAGCGCTTCGCCGACTCCGCCGCCGTAGATCATGTTGAACACGCCGGCCGGCATGCCGGTTTTTTCCGCCGCGCGAATCAGCGCATCGGCGACCAGTTCGGCGGTGGCCATGTGGCCGCCGTGAGCCTTGAACACCACCGGGCAACCGGCGGCCAGCGCCGACGCGGTGTCGCCGCCCGCCGTGGAGAAGGCCAACGGAAAGTTGCTCGCACCGAACACCGCAACAGGCCCAAGACCGATGCGGTATTGGCGCAGGTCCGGTCGTGGCAGCGGTTGGCGATCCGGCATTGCCAGATCAATTCGCGCGCCGTAGAAATCGCCGCGACGCAGCACTTTGGCGAACAGACGCATCTGCCCGCTGGTGCGCCCGCGCTCGCCTTGAATACGTCCGGCCGGCAATGCCGTTTCGCGGCAGACCACCGCGACAAAGTCATCGCCCAAGGCGTCGAGTTCATCGGCAATCGCATCGAGAAATTGCGCGCGACGTTCCGCGCTCAGACTGCGATAGGCCGGGTAAGCGGCGGCGGCAGCCTTGGCGGCGGCATCGACTTCCTCAGGCGTTGCCTGGAAGAAATCATGAGGCAAGGCTTCGCCGGTGCTGGCATCAACACTTTGCATTTTGACGGTGCCAGTCGCGCTGCGCTGACCGCCGATGTAGTTGTGACCAAGAATCTGAGGCATGCGTATCTCCTTAAAGGGTGCCGACGGTGCCGGGCTCGAACGCGGCTTCAACCGGGGCGATCCCGTTGATCAAAGGCGCGCCGAACTCGGCCTGACTGATCTCGAACACATCACCCTCCCGGGTGCGAATGCCGTCGGCAAAGGACAGGGTCGCGGTGCCGAAAAAATGAATGTGCACGTCCCCCGGACGCAAGAACTGGCTGTACTTGAAATGGTGGTACTCAAGGTTCTCGAAGCTGTGGCACATGTTGGCCTCGCCGCTGAGGAACTCGTTCTGCCACAGCACTTCACCGTCACGCAGGATGCGGCTGGTGCCAGCCAGATGTGCCGGCAATTCGCCGACCCGCAGCTCCGGGCCATAGCTGCAACTGCGCAATTTCGAATGTGCCAGGTAGAGGTAATTCTTGCGCTCCATCACATGGTCGGAGAACTCGTTGCCCACCGCGAAACCGAGGCGATACGGTTTACCGTCGTGGCCGATAACGTAGAGGCCGCTGAGTTCAGGCTCTTCACCCGCGTCTTCGGCAAAGGGTGGCAGCGGGAACGGCTGGCCCGGACGCACGACGATGCTGCCGTCCCCCTTGTAGAACCACTCCGGTTGCACACCGGCCTGCCCGGCCGCCGGTTTACCGCCCTCCACGCCCCATTTGAAAATGCGCATGGTGTCGGTCATTGCCGCTTCGTCGCCGGCCTGCTGGTGCATCTTGTCGCGGGCCGAAGCGCTGCCCAGATGGGTCAGGCCGGTACCGCTGACCAGCATGTGCGCCGGGTCCGGGTGATCCAGCGGAGGGAGGATCCGCAGTTGCGCCAGCAGCTCCGCGTAGTCATGACCGATGCCCAGGCCCAGGGTTTTCACCTGCTGCTGCAGATTGACGCCCGCCTCGATAGCCGCCAGGGCCAGGTCACGGACCGTGCGCGCGTCCTGCACTTCGCGCACCAGCCCCTCCTCGACCACGCCTACCCGGCGCTCGCCGTTACTCAGTTCGAACTGCACTAAACGCATGGATTTTCTCCTGTAAACAATCTTGAAGGCGGCATTGCACCCTGTGGGGGCGAGCCTGCTCGCGATGAGGCCGTCAAATCCAAAATCATTACCGACTGACACTCCGCCTTCGCGAGCAGGCTCGCTCCCACAGGGCATTTGTGTGATCTCTCAGGTGCGAGTCGCGCCGCGAGCACTGGCCGCGAACTGGTCGGCCGCCAGCACATGCTTGCGCTCCAGTAACCGATAGACCACGCCGGTCAACACCAGCCCGAACACCATCACCCCCGACAGGAAGTACAGCCCCGACGCCAGGTTGCCGGTGTACTCCTTCAGTGCACCGATCACGAACGGGCCAATGTAGCCGCCCAGGTTGCCCACCGAGTTGATCAACGCGATCCCGGCCGCCGCACTGGCGCCAGCGAAGAAACGACCGGGCAAGGTCCAGAACACTGCGGTGCAGGAAAACAGCGCAAACGCCACCAGGCACAACGCCGCAAGTTGCAGCACAGGCACCGTCAGCCAGGCGCTGAGGAACAGCCCGATGGCGCCCAGCACGTAAAGCACGGCGAGGTGACCGTAACGATCATTCAGGCGGTCGGAACTGCGCGGAATGATCAGCAGCCCGATGATCCCGAAGATGTAGGGCACCGATGACACGAAACCGGTCACCAGGTCCGTACCACCAAACTGTTTGATCAACGTCGGCAGCCACAGGCCCAGGCCATAAATGCTCAAGGTCACCGGCAGATAAAACAGCGCCAGCAGCAACACGCGTTTGTCTTTCAGGGCGTGCAGAGGATTGCCATGACGGGTCTGGCCGTAGGCCTCCAGGTCCTTTTTCAGCTCGCCGGTCAGCCAGTCTTTCTCGGCCTGGTCCATCCATTTCACTTGCTGGGGCCCGTCCGGCAGGTAACGCAGTACCGGCCAGGTCAGCAGGATCGCCGGGGTGCCGATGACGATGAACAGCCACTGCCACCCGTGCAGACCAAGGATGCCGTCCATGCCGAGCAAGCCGCCAGACACCGGGCCGGTGATCATCATCGCGATGGGCTGGGAAAGAATGAACAGGCCAAGGATCTTGCCGCGATGACGAACCGGGAACCATTGGGTGATGTAGTAGAGAACGCCCGGGAAAAACCCGGCTTCGGCCGCGCCGAGCAGAAAGCGCATGACATAGAAGCTGTGCGGCCCTTGGACGAACGCCATGCCGATGGTGATGGCGCCCCAGGTGACCATGATTCGCGCGAACCAGCGTCGGGCACCGAAGCGATCGAGCATCAAGTTGCTGGGGATCTCCAGCAGGAAGTAGCCAATGAAGAACAACCCTGCACCGAGGCCATAGGCTGCGTCACCCAGGCCAATGTCGGCGCCCATGTGCAGCTTGGCGAAACCTACGGCGGAGCGATCCACATAGGCGATCAGGTACAGCAGGATCAGGAAGGGAATCAGTTTCAGCGTAATGCGACGAATAAGCCGCAGTTCCTGGCTCATGAGATCGGTCTCCGATTGTTGTTGTTATAGAACCTCGGGGGACGCCTCTCGCTGAAAACCGCCAGGGCAATCCCTCCGTTGAAAGCGACTATATAGTAATACTAATTAACCAACAACACTTCCAAACCGGCGAAATTGCGCTTATGTTACGCCTTAGCTCGAACAATATAGTCATACAATAAGAGAATCGATCATGTCCGATAAAAAACCCAACCTGCGCTCCGCCCAATGGTTTGGCACCGCTGACAAGAACGGCTTCATGTACCGCAGCTGGATGAAAAATCAGGGCATCGCCGACCACCAGTTCCACGGCAAGCCGATCATCGGCATCTGCAACACCTGGTCGGAACTGACCCCGTGCAACGCGCATTTCCGCCAGATCGCGGAGCATGTCAAACGCGGGGTGATCGAGGCCGGTGGTTTTCCGGTGGAATTCCCGGTGTTCTCCAATGGCGAATCGAACCTGCGCCCTACCGCCATGCTCACCCGCAACCTGGCAAGCATGGACGTTGAAGAAGCGATTCGTGGCAACCCGATTGATGGCGTGGTCCTGCTGACCGGTTGCGACAAAACCACCCCGGCGCTGCTGATGGGCGCGGCCAGTTGCGACGTGCCGGCCATCGTCGTTACCGGCGGGCCGATGCTCAACGGCAAACACAAAGGCCAGGACATTGGCTCCGGCACCGTGGTCTGGCAGCTCAGCGAGCAAGTCAAAGCCGGCACCATCACGATTGACGATTTCCTCGCGGCCGAGGGCGGCATGTCCCGTTCGGCCGGCACCTGCAACACCATGGGCACGGCGTCGACCATGGCCTGCATGGCCGAAGCACTGGGCACGTCCCTGCCCCACAACGCGGCGATTCCCGCGGTGGATGCGCGGCGTTATGTGTTGGCGCACATGTCCGGCATGCGCGCGGTGGAGATGGTCCGTGAAGATCTGCGGCTGTCGAAGATCCTGACCAAGGAAGCCTTCGAAAACGCCATCCGCGTGAACGCCGCCATCGGTGGCTCGACCAACGCCGTGATCCACTTGAAAGCCATCGCCGGTCGTATCGGCGTCGAGCTGGACCTGGATGACTGGACCCGCATCGGTCGCGGCATGCCGACCATCGTCGACCTGCAACCGTCCGGGCGCTTCCTGATGGAAGAGTTCTACTACGCCGGCGGCCTGCCAGCGGTATTGCGTCGCCTCGGTGAAGCTAACCTGATCCCCAACCCGAACGCCTTGACCGTCAACGGCAAAACCCTGGGCGAGAACACCAAGGACGCGCCGATCTATGGCCAGGACGAAGTGATCCGCACCCTCGACAACCCGATCCGCGCCGACGGCGGCATTTGCGTATTGCGCGGTAACCTCGCGCCCCTCGGTGCAGTGCTCAAGCCATCTGCGGCCAGTGCCGAATTGATGCAGCATCGCGGGCGCGCGGTGGTGTTCGAGAACTTCGACATGTACAAGGCGCGGATCAACGATCCGGACCTGGACGTCGATGCCAACTCGATTCTGGTGATGAAGAACTGCGGGCCGAAGGGTTATCCGGGCATGGCCGAAGTCGGCAACATGGGCTTGCCGGCCAAGCTGCTGGCCCAGGGCGTGACGGACATGGTGCGCATTTCCGACGCACGCATGAGCGGCACGGCGTATGGCACCGTGGTTTTGCACGTGGCCCCGGAAGCAGCGGCCGGCGGACCTCTGGCGACGGTGAAGGAAGGCGACTGGATCGAACTGGATTGCGCCAACGGGCGTTTGCACCTGGACATCCCGGATGCTGAACTGGCGGCGCGCATGGCGGATCTGCAACCGCCGCAAAATCTGATCGTGGGCGGTTATCGTCAGCTGTACATCGACCATGTGCTGCAAGCGGATCAGGGCTGCGATTTCGACTTCCTGGTTGGCTGCCGCGGTTCCGAAGTCCCGCGCCACTCTCACTGATCATATCAATCCCCCTGTAGGAGCGAGCCTGCACGCGATAGCGGTCGTACATTCAACATTGATGTTGACTGAACGACCGCTATCG
>NZ_JASCOM010000317.1:0-6184 GCF_029959925.1 Pseudomonas sp. PS02303 | reverse complement strand
TCCCACGGGGTGGCAAGGAAGGTGTTGCGGTAGCCCTGATGGAAATCGTCTTTGTTGTGGGTGACGTCGCTGGTGACGTTTTTGCCGAGCACTTGCGGCTGCTTGCCTTCGTGCACGACTTCGAGCAACAGCCAGAGGTCGTTCCACTCGGCACGCGGGTGTTCGCTCAGGGCCACGGCATCAAACCCCAGACCAGGGCCAGTAAAAACAGAGGAGGGAAGTGAAGGCCGACACGATACGAAACGATAACTGCATGGCGGATCCTTGCGGCAGTGAGGGAGGCGCCAAAGCATAGCGCCTGATCCCTCACAGGAGTACCGCAAAGTGCAAAATCAGGCCTTTCAGTCAGTTCTGATAACTGCAAGCGTCAGAAAGCTTCCGATAGCTGATTTCTTCAGGCTTGCCTGACGTATCGATGTACTTCGGTCCGAAGTAGATTGTGCGCTAACCTCTGAGGACAAACCGATCGCGAAGAGGGCTACGAAAAAATACGCTTTCATAGTGTTAATAGTTCATAGCTTGTCAGGGAAGAAGGATAGTGGTGGGCGGGTTGCTTTCCATTCCGTCAGGGTTTTTTTTGATTTTTCGATCTGTTCCCCAGTCATTTTTGCCGCGATTTCCGGGAGTTCATCTTGTGCAAATTCTCGCATGCCGCCCCCACCGTCTAGTTCAAGCACCCAGGAAATGGATGCATAGGCTGTTACTAGATCCTCCTTAAAGCCGTATTCCGGCGATTGTCCTGCTAAGTAAGAGCCATAACCATATACAGCGCTGACATATCCAGTCATTGCTGCTTTTTCATTCCACGACCTGAATTGCTCCCAGTCCTTTTTTCGACCCTGAATCGCGGCATACGCCAACATACCTTGAGGGTTGCCACCCTCCGCAGATGCCTTCATCCAGCGTTCGACCATCTCCGCGCGTTTTGAAGGTGTCAGGAAGAAACCTTTACCTTCACGGTAATCCGCCGCTAGATAGTACTGCGCTAGCGCAAAACCTTCGTCTGCGGATTTTTCAAACCATTTGTCGTCTCCGGTTATCCGGTACATCAAATACATAGCCTCGGCGTCACCTTTTTCAGCTTCTTTCGTAGCAGCCTCTAAGGCACTTTTGGACCACTCGTTTGGCGATTTTTTTTCACCTGAGCAGTTGTTCATCTCAACGCAGAGATCGTTATTGCGCTGAGACAATCTTATCATTGCATATATATCACCTTGGCGAGCAGAGGCTTCATACGCGCTCTGAGCTTCTGGAGTTATATATTTGTTATTTTTGCGTAACGCTTCGCCCAAGTAGTACTGTGCTTCACGATCGCCACCTTCCGCTGCTGCCTTCAGATAGGGGACTGCAGATATGGCTTTGAATTGATTGTAAAGCTCAATACCCTTTTCCTTTGCTTTCACTTGCTGTGTCGATACTTCTGCCTGCGCCACAAAGCTAAAGAATAGGGTTGATAAGGCAATGCAAACGGCATTTTTCATTTTTAACATATTTAGTTGACTCGATTATAAAGGGCCGGAATATTTCATGGTGGTCATCGGGATATAGCTATTTTCCCGAAAGTCCAGCTTGCAGAACGCGTCTATACGCTGACCCATTTTCTTCACATTTGATTTATAGCGGGCCCGAGCTTTAACGCCTTCCGCACGTTCCATGCTAAGTACAGGAACTGCCATAAAATTATCTAGTCTGTATCTATTCTCACAATACGCTTGCCCGGACTCTTTAGGTGCGACGCCTAGTTTGTTCATGCATTTACAAGCGTCCTCAAATAGCTGTTGAGCTTTGGTTAACGCTTCTGCGCCATCCGCCGTTGATCCTACCCAATAAATCACTCTGTCGAGAGCTCGTTGTTGGAGCAAACGTGCTTCCTGTTTTACGTACTTACGATCGGTACTTTTACTTTCACTTGTGTCTTGGTTCGTTGAAATTACTGAAAACTCTTCCGGCTCAGAACTGAGCGTCATAAGGAGGGGGCCCAAGGCCGCGGGAGTTGCTTCCATAAACCATTTTTGCAATTCGGCTTGATTTTCATATTCAATAATAGTGTCTGCAATGGGCCCTCCCTTTCCACTACTGGTCATCGCGTCATATAGATTCATAATAACGTCGATGCCCATCATATAGATCATTGCAACATCCAACCCGACCGCACCGAGCATGTTCAGTGCAGAAGCCTGTTCAGCAGCCTCTGGAGTAATCCAGCTAATAGAAGCGCCTTTAGCTTTATACAGCTCACGTCGATAAATATTGATAAGCTCTACAACAGCCTCGTAACCTACCTCAAATTTGAAACTACCACTTGCACCCGGCCCAAGAACAACCGTTGCTTTAAGATTGAGAATGAATTTACCCTTATCCAGAGAAACTCCAGCATTGCCCTGCAAGCCCGCGCCATAGGCAGCACCTAAAGATCCGCTGAGGTTGGCAAGCGTTAGCCATTGGCTAGCGCTCGTAGCCTCCTTGCTGTTATTGATTCCGGTGGAGGGTCCTGCCCGCAATACAGCCAATGCTTTAGGCGGAGCCCAATTCAAAGCCCCTGTCAGTTGGATACCTGCTTGCACGCCGGCGAACAGATTGAAATTGGCCTTTATGCCATTTTCAATTTGTACGTTGGCGGCCTTGCCGGACATGACTTGGCCACTTGATTTGGTATCGACAGCCGTGAGCGCCTTGGACTTGTATTCAAGGTCTGGGGTAGGGCTGGTATCACCATTGTCGGCTTTGGTTTTGATCGTTTCTTCGTGGGTCTTCCGTTCGGCCTTTGCTTCGGTATCTTCGCGCTGTGCCGGTTTGACAGGGCTGAGTGTCGCGCCATATTTGGTATTGCCGCCTATAGGGACCAGCTCAATACTACCGGCGAGCATGAGCGACGCACCGGCGTATCCCCACGCACGGGCACCGAAATGGAAGGACATACGGCCGAGGTTCAAGGTCTGAAGTTGAGGATTACCTTCGAGATAGTAATCGACCGTCACATCCTTGGCTTTTTCGCGAGTCGGCATGTCGATTTTAAGCAGTTCCACTTCACCTCGAGCCAAGTCAAAGCTCAGTGACGCACTGGCCGACGTCTTGAAGCCTTCAGCGGCAGAGAAGGAGGGACCTTCCAGTTTCACTTCGCCATGCAGTTTTTTTTGCGGCGGCGCAAGGCAGCGGACAAATTGCGCCTGCTGGCTCTTGTCGAAAAGCCTCACTTCACCACGAACACTCTTTTTGAATACGACCTGCTTTAGATGCTCGCCCCATTCTTTTCGCGCACCGGCATCCTCAAGCTGAGTCACTTTATAGCCGTTGGTTTGCAAGAAGCTGTAAAACTTGTCGATATTGAACCAACCATTGGTATCAAACCAATCGCCGGCTTGATCTCCAATTTTTAGCGCGCCCTGGCTTGCCAGCCACTGGCCAAATACCTTATGCGCGCTGTTTTTATTTGCACCACCGTCACCATTTTTTGGGATGCCTTCAAGAATTTTTTTTGCGCTCTTGCCGGCTTTTTTCAAGTCTTCCTCAAGAAGGTTTGGCGCACCCTTGAGGTTGAGCAAACTGAACCACTTCAACGGCGTACCGCTTGTAGCCAGTGTGCTGACCTCTCTTAGCGGAAAGCCATCTTTGACAAGCCGATCAACCGGCTGAGGCTCAAACTGTTCAGGCTCCCATAATAAGTGACGTCGAATAGGGTCAGCAGCGACTTTTTGTTGAGCCTTTTCGTGTAAGCCCTGTTTTACAACTTGCAAACGGTCCCATTCGGCACGTTCGGCTTCGACCAGACCGGCAGGTGCCTGGGCATTTTGACCCGTCGCTTCGATCCAGTTTTTGTATTTTTCACGCAAGCGGTTATTGATTTCCGATTGCTGTTTTTCCGTATCGAGATACAACTTGAACTGCTCGATACCTGTAGTGATGTCATCGCCACTGATCAACGCGTACTCAGGTAAGGCGATCCCGTATTCCGCTACTTTGATAATCGCGTCGGTGTATTCGTGATAGGCAAACGACTTGGCTTCGCCATGCTTCCACGCCAGGTAGGCGTATGTATCGCCTTCGCAGGTGTATAAACACTTCTGCAGTTCATCACGCTTTTTCTTGTCAGTTTCAAGGAGCTTGGCGATATCTTCCTGAGCCTGTGGCTTGATGCCACCTTCACTGATCAGCGCCTTGCGTTTCTCCAGGTAATTTTGGACGCGAGCGCGAGCCTCGATTGCCCCGGCAGCGAACAACGTACCGTTCTCGTACGTATGACCCTTCTTTTCGGCGGCGGCAATAGCTGTTTTTTTTAGCGCCAACCACTCGCTGCGTAACTTGCGTAGCTCGCTGTAATCATCCCGGATACGGTTCTGAGTATCGATATCCGACTGAAGCTGATCTATACGTGAGCGCTGAGTATCGGTTTTCGGCGTTTCGGCCTTTGGTGCGTCCTTTTCTTTTGCGCGTTTTACTTCTTGGCGGCTGCGAAGGACCATTCCTGGGTCCATTTCGATATTCGGTTCCTGAGCTTCAATCTCCTCCATTCGCTGGCGCTGTTCGCCCTCGAGAAAATTACTCAGTTTTGGCTCAAGGAAGTAATTCAGTAATCCGCTGTCATCTAATCCCTTGAGGCGCTCATCGCGGGATTTACTCGGGGCAATTTGATTCTCCAGAGCGTGCATCGCCTCCTTCATCGAGGAGGCGGCGCGCTCGGGCAGTAACCAAAACTCTTCTTCGTCAGTTGCATAAATTGCGGTGCCGTACGTGTTGGAACAAGGCTTGGGCTGATCCTTGAAGCTGGGGGCGCACGTTTCTGTAAAGTCTTTTTTCGGCCCCAAGTCAATGGGCTTAGCGCCAGGCGCACTTGCACTTTCGGCCGTTGGAGCAGGTTGGGAAGCTGCCGTTGAAGGGGGCGCTGGTTTTGCAACCGCTTCAGCCTGAGCACTCTTGGGAACACTAAGATTCCAACCCGGTTTAATCGCACTCGGGTTGGTAATGAATGGATTCATCTGGCGCAGTTGCGCAACATTGGTGTTGTAGCGAGTAGCAATCTGGCTGAGCGTTTCACCAGGATTGACTGAATGATTGGTAATTTCCATGGTGCTTCCGTTCTGTTGTTGCGTCGGGTTCATTGGGGATTGGCGGATGCTGTTTGCATCAGCTGTTCAACCTTGATGAATGACTCTTCCCTGGATTGCAGGATGGCCATTGCTTCTGGCCGTGTTTCAAGCCGCGGTCCGTCGACGACGGAGGCGAGCTTGAGCAAGTGATCACCTTCGTAGATGTTGTTTTTGAGCAAAAGGTCCAGGTTCTCGGTAATTTCATTGATCCGGTCATCACCGGGCTTACCGAACGCTGCATATTGCTCATCGACCCAGTACAACCACCCCAGCCGCGCTTGAATTTTTGCTGCGTTGTCGGGAAGGTTGAACGCCGGGCCATCGCCACGCCACTTCAGTTCCGACTTCGCCGTCCAGGACAGCCACGCGCCGCGCTCTTTGCCGAAGTGTCTCGGGGCAGGGCTATACACTGCTTGCCAAGGACCGAACAATTGAATGGACGTGTCGCCTGCGGTGTAGGCCAGCGCAGCCCACAGGCTAGGTTTGTGATAACTCAACAGGCTTTGGCCGCCGGAACCGTCGTTGGCTCGTAGCAACCAGCGCGCGTGTGCGAGTGCCTGAGTGGCGTCTTCTGCGACCAGGGCAATGCCCGAGTGATTTTCTTCGCACAAGCGCGTGGCTTCGACTGCCAATCGGCTGCCCCAAGGTGCTGTGAGCCAGAGCGGACCGTCATTGGCGATTTCCGCAAAGTCAGTGCTGCTGTACAAGGCTTGAGCATTCATCGGTTCGCCGATGCGATACAGACGCGACATCGCCTCGGGTTGGCGTGCGCGATCGATGATGAAACACAGGACCTGACTGGACTGTTCCCTGGGCAGCGACTCGAATCCGTAACGAGGTGCGGCCAGCAGGGTGTTCATGGCGGTTACATGCATGTGCAATCCTTACGGCTGCAGGCGCCGTTGCTTTGTTTGCCGCACAACGGCGTAATACCCGATTCGTTGAGGCGGCTGGGGAGAGGCGCTTTGCCCGCGACATCCGCATCCGCCGCTTTCATCGGCCCCGGCAACAACGGCGCAGCAGGCGTACCCACCCCAGGCGAGCCCCCGGTGTTCACCTTCACCTCAGCCCCACTGATCGTCACACCCCCCGCATCTACC
>NZ_JASCOM010000316.1:0-6184 GCF_029959925.1 Pseudomonas sp. PS02303 | reverse complement strand
GGCAAGCCTCGCTCCTACAGGATGTCGTCGTTCCACAGATCGACACAAAACCTGTAGGAGCGAGGCTTGCCCGCGAAGGCGTCAGAACAGGCGCCGCAGATTTAGAAGGACGGCGCCCGCTGCCGGCGTTTCCACTGACTCACCCGCTGCTGCAAATTCAACGGGCTATGAATCTGCTGCTGCCGCGCCCGGCTGAACAGAATCAACGCCAGCTCCGCCGTGGCCAACGCATCGGCGCTGGCGTTGTGGCGTTCGAAGACTTCCAGCTTGAACCAGTCGATCCAGTCATCGAGCCCGGCATCGCGAATGTGCGCCTGAGGACACAGCAACGGTGCGATGTCCGCCACATCCAGAAACGTATTCTGCAATTTGTAGCCCAGATGCTCTTTCAGCGAACGCCCCAGCATGTGTTGATCGAACGGCGCATGAAACGCCAGCACCGGGCTGTCTCTGACGAACTCCATAAATTCGACCAGTGCCTGAGCCGGATCGCTGCCAGCGGCAATCGCGCTAGGCCCCAGACCATGAATCAATACGCTGGGCCCTACCTTCATATCGGCGCATTGCAGCGTGCGTTCGAACTGCTGGCTGAAATCGATCGCTCCGTCTTCGATCACCACCGCGCCGATGGACAACACCCGGTCCTTGTTCAGGTTCAGCCCGGTGGTTTCCAGGTCGAGCACCACCCAGCGCTGCTCGCGCAGGCTGCATTCACTCAGATCGGCCGCCGAGGGTAAGCGTTGCAGACGTAGCTGGAGTTCAGCGGTCAGGCTTGGGCCTGCCGGACGCAGCCATGAAAACAGGCTCATAGCTGATACCGCAGGGCCAGGCTGCTTTGCAGGCGTTGAGCCTGGCGCAGGGACTCACGCAGGATCCGTCGGTCCAGATGATTGAGGCTGTCCGGATCGACCCGGTTGGAGTAGGGCAGGTTCTCCCGAGTCTGTAGCTGATGTTGCTGCATGCGGGTTTGCTGGATGAAGTGGTAGGCCTCTTCATACGCAGCGCCGTCGAGCCGTTCGATGACCTCTTTGGCCACCAGTTCGCGAAAGCGCTCCAGGGTGTTGTTGGACTCGATGCCATGGGCCAGGGCCAGCAATCGGGCGCCATCGACGAAAGGCGTCAGCCCCTGGACCTTCAGATCCAGCGTGGCTTTCTCGCCATTCTTGCGCGCCAGCACGAACTCACGGAAACGCCCGACCGGAGGGCGGTTGCGCAAGGCGTTCTCGGCCATCATCCGCTGGAACAACCGGTTGTCATTCACCTGATCGAGAATTCCCCGACGCAGCTGCTCGCAACCTTGTTCGTCGCCCCAGACCACCCGCAGGTCGAAATAAATGCTCGAACCCAGCAGGTTCTCCGGCGTCGCCTCACGAATAAACGCCGCAAAACGCCGCGCCCATTCGGCCCGGGACAAACACAGTTCAGGGTTGCCGGCCATGATGTTGCCCTTGCACAGCGTGAAGCCGCAGAGTGCCAGGCTCTGGTTGATCTGCTGGGCAATCGGCAGCAATTTGCCGCGAATTTCGGCGGCATGCGCCGCGTCCCGGGCTTCGAAAAGAATGCCGTTGTCCTGATCGGTGTGCAGCGTCTGTTCGCGGCGGCCTTCGCTGCCGAAGCACAGCCAGCTGAATGGAATCCCAGGGTCACCTTTTTCGGCGAGGGTCAGTTCGATCACCCGGCACACGGTGTGATCGTTGAGCAAGGTGATGATGTGGGTGATCTGGGTCGAGGAGGCACCGTGCGCCAGCATGCGTTCGACCAGTTGGCCGATCTCGCCGCGCAGCGCCACCAGGTTTTCCACTTTCTGGGCGCTGCGAATAGTCCGCGCCAAATGGACGAGGTCCACCCGTTGCAGGGAAAACAGGTCGCGCTCGGACACCACGCCGCACAGACGATGGTCCTTCACCAGGCAGACGTGGGCGATGTGCCGTTCGGTCATGGCGATCGCCGCATCGAAGGCGCTGTGGTCCGGCGACAGGAAAAACGGCGCCTGGGTCATGTGGCGTTCGATCGCTTCGTTGAAGTCGTCAGTGCCGTCGGCCACCACATGGCGCAGGTCGCGCAGGGTAAAAATGCCCAGCGGGGCTTTGCGCTCGTCGACAATCACGATGCTGCCGACCTGTTGCTCATGCATCAGGGTCACGGCTTCACGCAATGGCGTGGCGGGGCTGCAAGTCACCGGATGGCGCATGGCCAATTCGCCCAGTCGCGTGTTCAGCGAATATTGAGTACCGAGGGTTTCCACGGCTTTTTGCTGGACTTGCTGATTGACCTGATCCAGCAGGCTGCTGACACCGCGCAGGGCGAAGTCGCGAAACGTGGTGGAAAGGGCGAACAACTTGATGAACGCCAGCTTGTTGAGCTGAAGGCAAAAGGTGTCTTCGGCCGCCAGGTGTTCGGTGCGGGTCGCCCGTTCGCCCAGCAGCGCGGCGAGGGGGAAACACTCGCCGGTGGTGATTTCGAAGGTGGTTTCGGTGCCGCCCTTGGCCGTATGCGGGCGCTCACCCACAACCCGTCCTTGTTTGACGATGTAGAAATGCTCAACCGGCCCGTCGGCCGGTTTGATGATGCTTTCGCCGGGCGCATAAAAACGCAGCTGACATTGTTCAACCAGATACGCCAAGTGCGCGTGTTCCATTTGATTGAAGGGCGGGAATCGCTGAAGGAATTGCAAAGTGCCCTGGATGTTCTGCAACACCGCGGTTTTCCCTGCCTGTGTAAAGGCGTCCTCTCTACTCATAACCATTACCGCAGTCTTTTTTGAATTGTTGTCGGATGACTACCCCCATGGTCGGCTCGTACATGCAGGGTGCCCATTGGACGTAAGTCTAGGTCGGGGCGTGCAGGCTTCGGAAGTTAGGAAATGTCTGACGCAAATGCAGGAAAAACCTCCTACATTGGCTATAGGAAAAGTTTCCGACGAAGTGCACATTGAAGGTCTACTTAGCGATGTCTGACGAAAGTGCTAGGGGATTGAATTGAAAACGTAGAGAAAGCCATGTCCGACCACGATATTTTGAGTGATGCCGAGCGCGAGGCGCTGAGTGCCGTCATGCTCGAACCCGATTTACCGGCGCAGCGGGTGCTGATCGTTGACGACGATAAAGACTCGCGTGAGCTGTTGTCGGAGATTCTTGCGTTGGACGGTATTCGTTGCATGACCGCCGCCAGTGGCGAAACTGCACTCAAAATGGTGATCGAAAAACCAACGATTGGCCTGGTGATCACTGATTTGCGAATGGGGCACATCGATGGCCTGGACCTGATCCGCCAGGTGCGAGAGTCAGTCCGGGCGGCGATGCCGTTCATCATCGTTTCCGGCGACGCCGACGTGAAAGACGCAATCGCCGCAATGCATCTGAGCGTGGTCGACTTCCTGCTCAAACCTGTCGATACCGGCAGGTTGTTGGAGCTGGTCAAACATGAGTTGGGAATAATGGATGAGCAAACACCGACTTGATAAAAAAAGGCCCTGATCTTTCGATCAGGGCCTTTTTTTGTCCGGCGTCAGTGCTCAGTTACAGGCCATTGGCAGCCTTGAACTCGCGGCGACGACGGTGCAGGACCGGCTCGGTGTAGCCGTTTGGCTGCTTCGTGCCTTCAACCACCAGTTCGACCGCCGCCTGGAAGGCGATGTTGCTGTCGAAGTTCGGTGCCAGCGGACGATACAGCGCGTCGTTGGCGTTCTGGCGGTCAACCACCGGCGCCATGCGCTTGAGGCTTTCCATGACCTGGTCATGTGTGACGATGCCATGACGCAGCCAGTTGGCGATGTGCTGGCTGGAAATCCGCAGCGTCGCACGGTCTTCCATCAGGCCGATGTCGTTGATGTCCGGCACCTTCGAGCAACCCACGCCCTGATCGATCCAGCGCACCACGTAACCGAGAATGCCCTGGGCGTTGTTGTCCAGTTCGTTCTTGATCTGTTCCGCAGTCCACTGCGGGTTCACCGCCAGCGGGATGGTCAGGATGTCGTCAACCGACGCGCGGGCACGTTTGGCCAGTTCGGCCTGACGGGCGAACACGTCGACCTTGTGGTAATGCAGCGCGTGCAACGCAGCGGCAGTCGGCGATGGAACCCAGGCGGTGTTGGCGCCGGCCAGCGGGTGAGCGATTTTCTGTTCGAGCATCGCCGCCATCAGGTCGGGCATCGCCCACATGCCTTTACCGATCTGGGCGCGACCTTGCAGGCCGGTGCTCAAACCGATATCGACGTTCCAGTTTTCGTAGGCGCCGATCCACTTCTCGGCCTTCATGTCCGCCTTGCGCACCATCGGGCCGGCTTCCATGGAGGTATGGATTTCGTCGCCCGTGCGGTCGAGGAAACCGGTGTTGATGAACACCACGCGCTCGCTCGCAGCTTTGATGCAGGCCTTGAGGTTGACCGTTGTGCGGCGCTCCTCGTCCATGATCCCGACTTTCAGCGTGTTGCGCGGCAGACCGAGGACTTCTTCGATGCGACCGAACAGCTCGTTGGTGAACGCGGCTTCTTCCGGGCCGTGCATTTTCGGCTTCACGATATAGACCGAACCGGTGCGGCTGTTCTTGCGCGAGTTGTTGCCGTTGAGGCTGTGGATCGCTGCCAGGCTGGTGATCAAGCCGTCAAGAATGCCTTCCGGCACTTCGTTGCCATCTTTGTCGATGATCGCATCGATGGTCATCAGGTGACCGACGTTGCGCACGAACAACAGCGAACGACCGTGCAGGCTCAGTTCCTTACCGTCGACACCGGTGTAGGTGCGATCAGCGTTCATGGTGCGGGTAAAGGTCTGACCGCCTTTGGAGACTTCTTCCGACAGGTCGCCCTTCATCAGGCCGAGCCAGTTGCGGTAGATCACCACTTTGTCATCGGCATCGACAGCGGCGACGGAGTCTTCGCAGTCCATGATGGTGGTCAGCGCAGCTTCCATCAGGATGTCTTTGATACCGGCAGCGTCGGTCTGGCCGACCGGGGTGCTGGCATCGACCTGGATTTCGAAGTGCAGGCCGTTGTTTTTCAGCAGGATTGCAGTCGGTGCGGCTGTATCGCCGTGGAAACCGATCAGCTGTGCATCGTTGCGCAGGCCGGTGTTGCTGCCGCCTTTGAGGGCGACGACCAGTTTGCCGTCAACGATCTTGTAGCCGGTGGAATCGACGTGAGTGCCGGCCGCCAGGGGCGCGGCTTCGTCGAGGAAGGCTCGGGCGAAGGCGATGACCTTGTCGCCGCGAACCTTGTTGTAGCCTTTGCCTTTCTCCGCGCCGTCAGCTTCGCTGATGGCATCGGTGCCGTAGAGCGCGTCATACAGCGAACCCCAACGGGCGTTCGAGGCATTGAGCGCGAAACGGGCATTCATCACCGGCACCACAAGCTGTGGACCGGCCATGCGGGCGATTTCGTCATCGACGTTTTGGGTCGTTGCCTGGAAATCAGCCGCTTCTGGCAGCAGATAACCGATGTCTTGCAAGAAGGCTTTATAGGCCACAGCGTCGTGTGGTTGACCGGCACGGGATTGGTGCCAGCCATCGATACGAGCCTGGAAATCATCGCGTTTGGCGAGTAGGGCTTTGTTCTTCGGCGCCAGGTCATGGATGACCTTGTCGGCACCGGCCCAGAACTTATCGGCGGTGAGGCCGGTACCGGGAATGGCTTCGTTGTTCACGAAGTCGAACAGGACTTTGGCGACCTGCAGGCCACCGACTTGAACGTGTTCAGTCATTGCTTGCCTCACTCTGCTCAGCTATTTCGCTTTTCAGCTCTTCAAATTAACAATGAAGCCTCTGGCTATTTAAACCACAAACCCCTTCCACCAGTACATGCCATTTCGGGCGGCTGGGATGGAACCGATCAACGGCTTTGAGGCCTTGCTGACAGGGCTATCAGGGCTGCGAGTGTGCCTGTGGCAGACATCGATCCAACGTTATGTAGTGCGCGCTGCGGCATACTACATGATGAATTGCGCTTGTGAAAATTAGACTAATTACGTCGTTCTGCGACCCCATGACGCATTGCGGTCACGTCGGGGCACGGGATGTTCTCAAAAAACTATTGGATTGTTCCAGTTAAATATAAAAACTTGTACACGATTTATTGTTCGCGACGTTCTTCGCGGCGCGCCTTTCGCGGGCAAGCCTCGCTCCTGCAGGGGGCGGCTCCTTCTAGGAGCGATGCTTGCCCGGGAAGGCATTCGCCGATTCAACGCCGTAA
>NZ_JASCOM010000315.1:0-6194 GCF_029959925.1 Pseudomonas sp. PS02303 | reverse complement strand
GCTCGCGATAGCGGACTGAAATTCACCATCGTTGTATCCGACAGATCGCTATCGCGAGCAGGCTCACTCCCACAAGGTATCTGATCTACCCAAGGGATTTGTGGTGTCTGTGGAAATGAAAAAAAGCCCCTGCAACCTTTCGGTTGCGGGGGCTTTGGGTGGGCGCGCCTCAGATCACTCCTGAGCCGTCTCACCCTTGGCCTGACGCTTCTCGATGATGTCCACCAAGCGCTTTGCCAGCGCCGGGTAGTTCTCGTCGAAGTGGTGGCCGCCCGGTAGCTTCATCGCTTCGCCCACGGCGGTCTTGTCGGTGCAGCCGCTTTCGTCGACTTCTTCTTCGCCGTAGATGCACACCACTTTCTCCGGTGGCAGCTTGGCCATTTCCGGGCCGGTGGCGGCTTCTTTGCCGGCGTTGCCGAGCCAGCCTTCGACTTCGATTTCGAAGCTGCCGGTGCGGGCGAAGGCGAGCAGGATGATGGCGTCGACGCGTTGTTGTTCTGCGGGTTCCAGGCGGTTGTAGATCGCTGGCAGGACATCGGCGCCGAACGAGTAGCCGGTCAGGATGAAGCGCTTGGTGCCCCATTTCTGCCGGTAGTGTTGCATCAGCTCGGCCAGGTCCAGGGCGCTTTGCTCCGGGCTCTTGTGCTGCCAGTAGTAGCGCAGAGTGTCGATACCGACCACCGGGTAGCCGATCTTGGCCATCTCGCCCGCGACGTCGCGGTCCAGGTCACGCCAGCCGCCGTCACCGGACAGGAACAGGGTCACGGTGTCCTTGGCTTGGCCGGCCGGGACTTCGACCACGGGGATTTGCAGGCCGCCAGCGGCTTTGTCGCCGCCGACCAGGAGTTTACGCAGTTCGTTGTTCAGCACTTGCGGCAGGTTGATGTCGTAGTCGCTGATGCTGGTTTCGGCGTTGGCTTGATCGCGCACGAAGCCGGCGCTGGTGTCGTCCGGGTTGTCGTTCCAGGCCACCAGCCAGTGACCGTGAGCGGCACTTTTTGGCAGCAAGTGGGTGCAGCCGGGTTTTTCCAGTGCCAGGTCGACGGAGACAGCCTGGGCCTTGTCGTCCTTCTGCTCGGACAACCAGCGCCACGCCAGCACCGCGCCAGGGCCGATACCGCTGACCAGGGTCGCCGGGCCTTTGAGTTCTCGCAGGCCTGATTGCAGGGCACGACTTTGAAGCAGGCAGTCCTTGGGCAGGATCACCTGAACAATCTGCGCCGAGCCGGTGCGGCTCAGGGTCATCAACTGTTTGTCGCTGAGTTTCTGGTCTTCATTGACCGCCACCAGCACCTGGGCGCGTGGCGTGTTGCCGGGAATGACACGCGTCATCGCCGTGCCATCAGCCGGCTTCAGCTGTTCGAGAGTCGGTTCGGGGGCCGGGCGCTTCAGGTACCAGTAACCGCCACCGATAATCAGGGCCAACACGACCAGTGTGCCCAGTACGTACCGCAAGGAGCGTTGAATCATCAGCGTTTCACCAATCCAGTCAAGCCGCCCGCAATCAGGGCAGCAGTATCGGCCAGGGCAACGAGCGGATCGAGTCCGGCGGGCACGGCCATATAACGGGGTTCCCAGTCAGGCTGGAATTTGTCTTTGAAGCGGCGCAAGCCTTGGAAGTTGTAGAGCTGCTCACCACGGCGGAAAACCATCGAGCCCAGGCGCTGGGTCAGCGGTGCGCCACGCCGGGGTTGCAACCCCGACAGCGGCACCATGCCCAGGCTGAAACGCGCGTATCCATGATTTTTATAATGTTGAATCAGGCCGACCATCATGAACTCCATGGTCAGCTTGGGCGCGTCCGGGTGCGCGCGCATCAGGTCGAGGCTGGCCAGGTCATGGCCGTAAGTCTCGAGCAGGTTGGCAAATGCCACCGGGCGCCCTTCGAAACGAATCACCGCGACGCGGAAATGCTTGATGTAATCGTCACTGAAACGCCCGAGCGAGAAGCCTTTCTCGCGCACGTTCTTGCCGGTCAGCCAGGCATCGGAAATCACCTTGAGCTCATCCATCGGCGCATGGCCCGGCTCAAAGATCTCCAGCGACAACCCATCGCGAGTGCCGCGATTCCAGGTGTAACGCAGGTCCTTCATCTCTTTGCCCTTGGCTTCGAGATCAAAACGTTTCAGGTCGACCCGGGCTTCTTCGCCGAGCTTGATCGCGGTCAGGCCGATGTCCATGTAGTACGGCAGGTTTTCGGCGCGCACTTGATAGAACACGGGGCGGGCGTGGTGGACGTCGCAGAGGTCGCGGAACTGCCAGATCATTTCCGCCCGTTGCTGGGTCGGGCCGATCGGGTCGTACAAGGCCACCAGGCTGCGGCCACGGCGGGCGTACATCAGGAACGCCTCGTCGTTGGGATGAAACAGCAGCGCCTTGTCACCGGTCAGGGCGAGGCCGCCGTCCGGTTGGGAGGAGGCCATCAGGATCTTTATGGCGCGATCCAGCTCGTCAGGCGTCGGCAAGTGAATCACCGGGCGCGCGGTGCGCAGCAACCAGGTCAGCGACACGACCACCAGCAGGACGGCGGCCCCCAACAATGAGCGCAAGCCACGCGGGGCGTCGGCGTCGAGGGTGAATTGCCACCAGAGTTGATGGCTGTAGGGAACGTCCTGGTACGCAAACAGCAGCAACCAGATCGAGGCGCCGAGCACGCACAGGCTGGAGACCAGATAGAGCGGCGAGAACGGCAATTCAGTCAGGCGACTCGGGCGGTAGAACGAGCGGCGAAATACGCCCAGCAGGCTCGCCGTCAGGGTCATCAGGCAAGCTTCTTCCCAGTCAAAGCCTTTGAGCAGGGAGAGCAGGGCGCCGACCAGCAATAGAATGGTGGTCAACATCCAGGCGGCGGACAGTCGACGACGCAGGCCTTGAGCCAGCAGCAGGCACAGCACGCCGACCAGACTGGCACCGAAGTGCGAGGCGTCGACCAGGCGGTGCGGGATCAGAAAGCCGATGTGTTCCAGCCGGGTGTCGATTTCCGGGGTGACGCCGGAGAACAGCAGCACCACGCCGGACAGGAACACCAGCACCGCCAGGATCGGCGCCGCCAGACCGGACGCGGCCCTCAGGGATTGGCGCGACTGAAACAGACGCTGGCCTTCGTTGATCAACAGGAGCACACACGCCACCAGCAGCGGCAGCACGACGTAGATCAGGCGATAGAGCAGCAACGCAGCGGCCAGTGGTGCGGCGCCGAGCGTGTCGGCGAAGGCGGCCAACAGAATGGCTTCAAATACGCCGACTCCGCCGGGCACATGGCTGAGCACACCGGCGGCCAGGGCTAGCAGGTACACCAGCAGGAACGCACCGAAGGGCGGCGCTTCCGGCAGCAACAAATAGAGCACGGTCGCGGCGGCGGCCACGTCCAGTGCGGTGATGATCAGTTGCAGGAAAGTCAGGCGGCGACCGGGGAGGCGCAAGGTGCGGCGTCCGACCTTGACCAGCAGGTTATCCGGGGAAGGTTGTTCCGGCAGGCGACGGCGGTAGATGCCGATGGCCAATACGCCGAACAGCAGCAAAACCGCCGCGGCAACGCCCCCCAGCAAACCTTCGGACAATCCCAGGGCCGCCGAAGCAGCAGGCAGATTGCTGAGGGTCGCCAAGGCGGCCAGTGGTGGCAGCGCGCAGCCGAGCGAGAGGCTGGCGAATAACGTCATGTGAGCGACATCTGACGCCCCCAGACCGTGCCGTGCATATAGACGGTAGCGGACCGAGCCCCCCGAGAGCATCGAAAGACCGATGGCGTTGCCGATGGCAAATGCCGTGAAGCCCCCCAGCGCAAGAATTCGCGGCGCCAGCGTCACGCCCGCGTAGCGACTGGCGGACCATTCATACCCCAGCAGAATGATGAAGCCGACCACGGTCGCCGCCAATGCGCCCAGCAGTGCCGGTTTAGGGACTTCAAGAATAGAGTCGTGCAAAGCGTACAGATCGAGTTCGCTCAGCAGATGACGACAGGCAATCAGCGCGATAGCGAACAACAGCAGCGTCACCGCCAGGCCGATGGGCTGGCGATATTTGCTGGCCAGATCCAGCAAGCGCAGGCGCTCTGCCTTGATCGGTTGGGTCGCTGTGACGGTGTCTTGTGGATCAGACGAGTTGGCGCGCATCAATCACCTCTTGGATTGTGCGCGACAGGATGGGGGTATCCAGCCAAGTTACCAATCCCTGTAGAAAAAAATAATCACAAATATTAACGCCTCTCACCGGTTGACGGCGATGGCATGTCATTGGGCGTCGGGGGGATCTGTCTGCGAATCAGCATAGTCTGAACTCATCGCATTGGAGATCCCGAACGCTTCGCTACACAGTGACAGGTCATTGTTGCGAAAGGACTTTTTCAACAGATACAAAAAAGGCCACTCTTTCGAGTAGCCTTTTTTGATGTTTGGTTGCGGGAGCCGGATTTGAACCGACGACCTTCGGGTTATGAGCCCGACGAGCTACCAGACTGCTCCATCCCGCGTCTGTGTGGCGGCATTCTATAGAGATACGCCTGTGTGTCAACCGTTAATCTGCAACCGGGTCAAATAAGCGTAAATAAGCGGCGAACGGTCGCGGATCAGACTTAAGTTTCGGAATCAGAACGATTTCTCGCTTCTGTTCATGAAGAGGGCACAAAACAGGCGCGCACAAAAAAGGCCACTCTTTCGAGTAGCCTTTTTTGATGTTTGGTTGCGGGAGCCGGATTTGAACCGACGACCTTCGGGTTATGAGCCCGACGAGCTACCAGACTGCTCCATCCCGCGTCTGTGTGTCGGCATTCTACAGAGGATCGCTGGGCTGTCAACCTTCAATCCAGATAAAACCTGTTCTGGTTCAATCGCTTAGCGGCAAGGAAGGGCTGGGCGATCGTCTGCGAGGCAGGCATGGCAAGGCTTGCAGCTCTATCGAGTGACGCTTTTCGATTGAGAAAATAAATTCATCGGTTACTTTTCCTACCGGTGGGGAAGAAGATTCAGACTACTGGTGCTATATACAGGTGTCAGTGAGATACTGCCGATCCGGCACGCCATGACCCCATTTCTTCACCATGAACACCGCTTTTATATGAGCCAGCGAAAAATCATCCACGTCGATTGCGACTGCTTCTACGCTGCCATCGAGATGCGTGACGACCCGCGCCTGGCGGGTAAACCGCTGGCGGTGGGTGGTTCTGCGGACCGGCGCGGGGTGATCGCCACTTGCAACTATGAGGCGCGGGCCTACGGCGTGCGCTCGGCCATGTCTTCCGGGCAAGCCCTGAAGCTGTGTCCGGACCTGACCATCGTCAAGCCGCGCATGGACGCCTATAGAGAAGCGTCGAAGGAAATTCATACGATCTTTCGCGATTACACCGACCTGATCGAGCCGCTTTCCCTCGACGAGGCTTACCTCGACGTGTCGGACTGTGCGCATTTCGGTGGCAGCGCCACGCGCATCGCCCAGGACATTCGCCGCCGAGTCTCTAATCAGTTGCACATCACGGTCTCGGCTGGCGTGGCACCGAACAAGTTTCTGGCCAAGATCGCCAGTGACTGGAAGAAGCCCAACGGTTTGTTTGTGATCACGCCTGATCAGGTTGAAGACTTTGTCAGTGGTTTGCCCGTCAGCAAGCTGCATGGCGTTGGCAAAGTGACCGCCGACAAGCTGGGCAGGCTCGGCATTGTCGATTGCTCGCATTTGCGCGAGTGGGGCAAGTTGGCGCTGGTGCGTGAATTTGGCAGCTTCGGCGAGCGACTCTGGAGCCTGGCCCGGGGGATTGATGACCGTCAGGTGCACAACGACAGCCGCCGGCAATCGATCAGTGTTGAAAACACCTATGACGTGGACCTGCCGGATCTGGTCAGCTGCCTGGATAAGTTGCCCGAGCTGCTGGAAACCCTGGCGGGCCGAATGGCGCGGATCGACAGCAGCTATCGGCCGGGCAAGCCGTTCGTCAAAGTGAAGTTCCATGACTTTACCCAGACGACGCTGGAACAAGCCGGGGCAGGGCGGGATTTGGGCAGTTATCAGTTGTTGCTGACCCAGGCGTTCAATCGCGGCGGGAAACCGGTGCGGTTGTTGGGGATTGGCGTGCGGCTGGAGGATTTGCGGGGTGGGTTTGAGCAGATGGAGTTGTTTGAGCGGTAGTTTTGCGGTGAATGTGAGGGCCTCTTCGCGGGCAAGCCTCGCTCCTACAGGTATCGCATCTTGTAGGGGCGAGGCTTGCC